>JAIPJH010000060.1 GCA_021734245.1 Candidatus Cloacimonadota bacterium
GCTGCTCTGCATCGGGGTTTTCCAAATTTTCTCCCCTGTTTGAGGGGAGATCCGGCAGTTGCCGGAGAGGGGTAAATAATGAAAATTCGATTTTCAGCTTGCTGAAATAAATTTAGCGAAATACACCTTGGCTCTGCCATGGTGATAGTCAAATTTAAGAATTTTCTTTATTCGTTGGCGAATTTATTTTTGTCAACCTGATCGGTTTTACCGAGCATTGCAGCAGATACTATCAATATCAAAAGTCGGAGAAATTTAATTTTCTCCGACTGAGGGTGTACGTGTTCAATCGTGGATGCCGGCAGCTGGTGCTGCGGTATTCTTTGTAAAACATTATGCAGCACCAGCAAAAGATAAACTACACATTTTTCTTTGTATCAAACGAAAAGGGAGAAAAGATGAAAGTTGTAATTAATTTGCTTATTTTGGTAATTTGTATTTCAGTGCCGCTCTGGTCTTCAACCACATTAAATTTTCAGGGAATGCTGCAGGATGCAGCTGGTATTCCGGTAAATGACAATAAAATCATTCAATTCACGATCTATGATGCGCTGACGGGAGGAAACTTGCTCTGGAGTGAATCTCAGAATTCTGTTTCTATCGTTGAAGGCTTATTTGCAGTGGAACTGGGAAGTGCTACGGCTTTTCCTGCCGACCTTTTCGACAGTGATGATTTATTTATTACTTTCCTGGTGGATGGCGAAGAAATGACGCCGCGCCAGAAATTTCTGCCTGTACCATTTGCGATCAAATCTTCTCAAACTGCTCATGCCGACACTACTGCCTATGCTTTAACGTTGGAAGGCGTTGCTCTTTCCGGCGTGGTGCAGCAGAATGTTGATGGTAATGCCACCATATTGGGCACTATGACTGCGGATAGTTTCGTGGGAGACGGATCCGGGCTCACCGGACTCACAGGGCTATATAATGATATTTTCCTGCATAAACTAGGACCAGACACGATGATGGCAAACTCAAACGATGCAGTGCTGAATATTAATAACGATGGCACAGGGCGGGGGATAAGTATTCAATCTGGTAATGATGGAGTTTACGTGCATTCTGCCGGAAGTCCATCAACTACTCAAACGAGCACTGGTAAAAACGGTTTTGAGATTTCTGGAGCCGAAGGTAATGGCTTGTATGTGGGAAGAGCTGATTGGGATGGAATTAGTGTTAATTCTGCTGGAGATGACGGAGTTTCTGTTAGTTCTGCTGGCGGTGATGGAGTATATGTTTATTCTGCTAGCGATGATGGAATTGACATTAACTATGCTGGCGGTGATGGAGTTGCTGTTAGTCATGCTGGAGAGGATGGGGTTTCTTTGGTGTTGCCGGAAGTCCATCAACTACTCAAACTAGTAATGGTAAAAACGGTTTTGAGGTAGCTGGCGCAGAAAATTATGGGCTTTTTGTTGGTAGAGCCGACTGGGATGGCGTTTTTGTAGAATCAGCTCAATACTATGGTCTGTATGTAAATTCAGTTGGACTTGATGGTCTTAGGGTAAACTCTGCCGGAGATGATGGTGTTTTTGTTGGTGTTGCCGGAAGTCCATCAACTACTCAAACTAGCACTGGTAAAAACGGTTTTGAGATTTCTGGAGCAGAAGGTAATGGCTTGTATGTGGGAAGAGCTGATTGGGATGGAATTAGTGTTAATTCTGCTGGAGATGACGGAGTTTCTGTTAATTCTGCTGGCGGTGATGGAGTTTCTGTTGGTGTTGCCGGAAGTCCATCAACTACTCAAACTAGCAATGGTAAAAACGGTATTGAGGTAGCTGGCGCGGAAAATTATGGGCTTTTTGTTGGTAGAGCCGACTGGGATGGCGTTTTTGTTGAGTCAGCTCAATACTATGGTCTGTATGTAAATTCAGTTGGACTTGATGGTCTTAAAGTAAACTCTGCCGGAGATGATGGTGTTTTTGTTGGTGTTGCCGGAAGTCCATCAACTACTCAAACTAGCACTGGTAAAAACGGTTTTGAGATTTCTGGAGCAGAAGATAACGGGCTTTATGTGGGACAAGCAGATATGGATGGCGTATATGTTCATTCTGTTGGGAATCCATCAAATTGTATTACTAACAATGCTAAAAACGGTATTGAGGTAGCTGGTGCACAAGGTAGTGGCTTATCTGTGGGACGAGCAGATGTGAGCGCAGTTCGGGTTGTTTCTACTGGCAGTGATGGTGTTTATATTAACTCTGCTGGAGATGATGGTGTTCAAATTTTGTCTGCTGTTGGTAATGGATTTGTTATTGGTTCTGTTGGGAATCCATCAAGTTCTACTTCTTCTTCTTCTTATAAAAACGGCTTTGAGGTAGGAGGAGCAGAAGGATATGGTTTGTATGTGGGACAAGCAGATCAAGATGGAGTTTATGTTAATTCTGCTGGAAATGATGGAGTTTATGTTAATTCTACTGGAAATGATGGAGTTTATGTTAATTCTGCTGGCGGCGATGGAGTAAATGTTTTTTCTGCCAGCGAGAATGGAGTAAAAATTGGGAATGTTGGAGATGATGGAGTAAAAGTCTTTCGGGTTGGGAATCCATCAACTTATCAATATAGCAACTCTAAAAATGGCTTTGAAGTAGCAGGAGCTGAAGGTCACGGGCTTTATGTAGGAAAAGTAGATTTAGACGGAGTTTCTGTTCGTTCTGCTAACCGTTATGGAGTCTTTATTGAAGAAGCTGGCGGTGATGGAGTACATGTTTTTTCTGCTAGCGACTATGGACTTTATGTAAACTCAGTTGGACTTGATGGTCTTAGAGTAAATTCTGCTGGAGACAATGGCATTCAAATCGTGTCTGCTGTCAATATCGGTGTTTATGCCAACACAGCTAATGCTAACGGCGAATATGGTTTTTATACTGGCGATAAGATCCATGCAAGCAACATATATACCCGCAGCATCAGCACGCATGTGCGCAACAGCGGCTCAGAAGTTCTGGAAGCGGGAGATCTGGTCTGCATTGCCGGTGGTTATCAGCAAAACGTTTTAGGAAATGAAGATACAGCACCTCTGGTAAATGTACAGAAGGCAAATGCCGCCAATTCGGAAGCCGTGTTTGGCGTTGTGGAATACAAGGTTTATGTGCGGGAAGAGATTGAAGAGCACGAAGGAAATACAACCATCACGAAATCTTTCCGTCATGCCCAGGGCAGCGCCGGTTTTGGAGAATATCTTTCTGTAATCGTTTTCGGACCTGCCGATGTAAAAATTGATAATTCCGTTAATATCGAAGCAGGTAAAAAAATGACTGTCTCCGATCAGGGAACCGCCCGTTCCATCGTTGATACCGATAGCTGGCAGATCGGCATTCTGGGAAAAGCATTAGAAAACGCCAACGGCAGCGGAAAACTGAAAGTCTTTGTAAATTGCCGTTAGGAGGCTGGCATGCGTAAAACGTTAATTTCTATAACATTGCTGATGTTTACAACAGGGCTTTTTGCACAAACTAATTATATTTTGCAGCGCAGTCTTTTCACTTCCACCGGCGGCAGGCAGATAAATACTTCATACTCTACCGATACTGCTGTAGCGCAGGGTTTTCAGGGTAGTGCCGAAAGTGCAAATTATTACGGATTTGTGGGATATTTATATCCCTGTTTCGCTGATCGTGTGCCCTTCATCGTATCTATAGATGATGTGCCCAACGATCAAGGCAGGCAGGTGCAGGTTTTGTGGAATCGCAGCAGCCTGGACATTCCCAATTCTCCCATTCCCATCACCACTTATTCGGTTTGGCGATTCGACGAAGAGTTTTCTGAAAACCTGGAAGCTAATACTTTCTCCGATCCCAATCTTGTGCTGGAACATTTTGAACAAGATAGAGAACAACAATATTACTGGCAGCGAAATGATGAACAGATTCTCACCTTCATCAACCAGTTACCGGCTTTGCAGACTGAACTCTATGCGCTTACTGCGTCCACATTGTTCGATTCCTGCAACAATGAACTCCATTACAGCATGTTCGAAGTGATTGCTCATACTGACCTGGTTTCCATCTATTATGAATCTTTGCCGGATTCCGGCTATTCGGTAGATAATATTTCTCCCGATCCGGTGGAAGAATTGGATATCGTGGCAGAAAATAATCAACTACAGTTGAATTGGATAGCTGTAACTCAAGGAACATTTCAGGGAAATTCCTATCCTGAACTGAACGGTATCTGGTATCTCGTTTATGGCGCAGATCAGGCAGATTTTGTTTGTGATGATTCTAACCTGATAACCGTAACCCAAAATCCCAATCATCTTTACAATTTGTCTGGAGAAGACAGGAAATTTTTCCGAATAATCGTCAGCGACCAACCGATTGATAGTGAATATGTTGATTCAATCAGCTCCAAAAGACGCTGATCAATTTTGAGATAACAAGATCATTTCCGGCAGCTTCTTTCGCAGATTATTGGGGGAAGCTGTCGGAAAGTTTCTTTTTTTTCAGACTCGAGTTCAGAAGAGTGCAGCAAAGCTGGACTTGAAAATGTGAGAGCATCAAGATACAATTGAGTGATTGATATTAAGAAAACAGGTTATATTTTTTTATACGCCTTAGTAATGCATATGAAGTGATTCCGAGTAGCTTCGCAGCTTCAGTTTTTACGTTATCAGATTCTTTTAATGCTTTTAAAATTGCATTTTTTTCTAAAGTTTCTAAATGCAAAGTCGAAAAATCAGTTTCAGAGAATTGCGTTCCAGAATCAGGATTTTGTAACAAATAAATATCATCTGCCCCGATTTCACTGTGGTTTGAGAAGAGAATCAATTTTTCCAAGGTATTGCGTAATTCTCTAACATTTCCCGGATAATCATAATCACACAGCATTTTTAACGCAGAAACAGAAATTACGGGTTTTTTTTCTCCTAATTTGCCAGATATTTCTTCTAAAAAATATTCTACTAAAATAGGGATATCGTCTTTCCTCTCACGCAATGGCGGGATAACAATCTCTAATGTATTAACTCGATTAAGAAAATCTAATCTGAATTTTCCATTTTTTACATCATCATAAACATCACGATTAGTAGCGCTGATTAATCTAAAATCAACAATAATTTCCTTATGGCTGCCAATTGGTTTTATTTTTTTTTCTTCAAGAACTCGCAAAAGAGATGTCTGGGTATCTAAAGGCATTTCACCAATTTCATCAAAAAAAATGGTGCCTTGATTAGCAGCTTCAAAGTGACCGATTTGTCGTGTACTAGCTCCTGTGAATGCTCCTTTTACATGACCAAATAAAGCGCTTTGAACTAGACCGGGATTAAATGACGCACTATTCACTGCAACAAAAGGATAACTAGCTCGAGAACTTGAATAATGAATCAATTTTGCAACAATTTCTTTTCCGGTTCCGGATTCTCCCCGAATTAACACGCTGGAATAGCTATTTGCAGCAGCCAATAGTGCTTGCTGGATTACTTTAAGCATTGATTGTGTTCTACCAATAAAAGGGGTTCCAATTTGATGAGCAAGTTCCATTGATATAAGAGAGTTACTCTCTCGAAAAATATAGTGTTTGTGTTTTTCTGTTCCTATCAATGGATTCATTTCTAATTCTTCTTCTTTATCTCTATTTTCAGTAAACATTTTTTCTTGTAATTCATTAATCTCTTTTTCCGTTAGATACGCTTGTTTGTAATTTTCTTCCTCTTCATAACAATCGGAAAGATTTTTCAGAACATCAATGTTTTGCTGCAAATTATTCTGTTTTTTACTTAATAATCCAGCCTTTTTAGCAAAAATGATAGATTTTGTAAACTCCTTTTTCTGCTTGAAGACGAGCGCTAATTTCGTATAAATTCTTAATAATTGTTTTTCATTTTGGGTGCTATCTGCGATTTCTAAAGCTTTAAAAAGGAATTCGGATGATTTTTCATACTGATTGGATTGGAGATAAATGATACCTAATTCCAAATGAGCAATAAGCAAAAGTTCAACCGTATTGTTAGATTCGGCAAACTGAATAACATCTAATAAAGAATTTTCTGCTTTGCTGAAATTTTTTAGCAGTCCCTCATTAATAGCAGAGTTAGCAATAATGGAATAATACAATTCAGGATTTGCATCTCGAATCCATTTTTTATTAATCTGATTGAAATATTGTTTAGCAGTTTCATTCTTATTGATGTACATATAAGAAGAAGCAAGATTGCATGTCACAGATACTTTATCCAAGTGTTTATCATCATGATACAGTTTGATGGATTCTTCAAAATAAAGAATTGCTTTTTGATAAAGTTCTCTGCCAAAAAACAATCTTCCCATTGCGTCATAAGCAAATTTTAGAGCTTCTTCGGAATTATTATTCTTAGCAAAGTCCAATCCCTGCTGATAATAAAATTGTGCTTTTTCAAAATCTCCTGAGCATTCATAAATATAGCCCAAATTAGTATAACGATTTGGGATAATATCCTTATCACAATATTTATTTGCCATATGTAAAGATTGTTCTAATACAATAATACTTTTCTTAATATTTTGCTTTAGCCAAAAAATATATCCAAGATATTGTAAAATTTTTGCATGAGCTTGAAAATTTGTGAAGTATTTCTTATAAATTAAATAAGTCTCGTGATATTTTTCGAAAGCAATAGAGTTGTTTGATGAGCGGATAAAATGAAACAGTATTTCAAAATTTTGGGTAATCAGATTTTTAATTTGAAGTTCAGGTTTGGAATCAAACGCGATGAATTCCTCCAACAAATCCAGAAAATCATCAAAATGTTGGAAAATGGCATCATCCCTATTTATAAAACATGTAATAAAAATATCTTGATAAACTGCAAATTTCTCAGTTTTTCCTACTTCTTTTAACTTCGTTAATAACTCAAAATATTTTCTCATTTTTTTACCTTTCATTTTCGCACTACTTGCGTTAACGCATTTCTATACCGCACAATATTGTCAATATTTTAATCGCAAAGATAAGAACACTTGTGAATCTTTCTACAAGGAAAATTTTTAATATTATATAAAATAGGGAGTTATAAAAAAGACTAATGAAAGAATCTCAACTGGAACCATCATTGCAGTTAATAATGAAAAATCATAAGGAGTTTAAAATGAAAAAACAAAATTATGTTTCGTTTCTATTTTTAATGTTCGTATTCTGCACTGTTACCATCTATGCAGATACACTATTTGTTGATGGTAACGCATCAGGCAGCAACAACGGCAGCGATTGGGCGAATGCTTACACGTCACTACAGGATGCCCTTGACAATGCTGTTTCCGGAGATGAAATCTGGGTAGCTGAAGGAACCTATTATCCCACTCAGGAAGCTGATGGCACCACCAATGAAACCCGGAAATACTGCTTTGTAATGGTTGAAGGTGTTTCAATTTACGGCGGTTTTGCCGGAACAGAATCTGCAGTTTCCGAAAGGACGGATTATAGCTTTGGCGGAGCTAATGAAACCATACTTAGCGGCGATCACAATGGTGATGATGTTATAATCGGTGCAGGCTCCACATTGTCTATTTCCAATAACAGTGAAAACAGTTACCACGTGTTTTATCATCCAGCAGGTACTACTGTTACAAACACTGCGTTATTGGACGGCTTTACTATTACAGGCGGTAATGCTAATGGTAGTAGCAATCCCTGGAACGACGGTGCAGGAATTTATAACAGCGACGGACAAAATCCGGCCATCAATAATTGTTATTTTATCGGAAATGTGGCCGGCGATAATGGCGGGGCTATTCAAAATGTTGAAAACGCAAGCCCGATAAGCATAACGAATTGTGTATTTAAACAAAACAAAGCCGGTGATTCAGGCGGAGGAATCACATTCTTAAGAGGACTTGGCACAGTAACAAACTGTTTTTTTAGTGGAAACAAAGCAACGAATGATTTTGGAGGAGCCGTTTATGTGTGGGATTCTCCAGCAAATGTTGATTTAATTAATTCAACAATGACCGAAAACAATGCCAGATCAGGAGGTGCGATTCATATTGATGATCATGCAGAAGGAACTATTATCAACTGTATTGCTTACGGAAACACAATAACAACCGGAGAGGGCCCTCAAGTCAGGGTTTACAATAATTCTACAGCAAATATAAGCTATACAGATATTGAGGGTGGAATTGGAACAGGTGCTACCGCTAACTCCACTTCAACCATTAATGACAACGGGAACAATATAGATTCCGATCCGCTTTTTGTGGGTAGTACTTTAAATCCCCAATACCCTTATGCAATTCTCCGCACATCTCCTTGTGCCGACGCCGGTGATAATACCGCCAACAGCGAAACCTATGATATAAGAGGCAGCGGCTTTGAGCGCAAGCTTAATAAAACAGACGGAAGTTCCGGAATCATAGACATAGGTGCTTACGAATATAATTTTTACGAGGATCTTTTTGATCAGGATATAATATTTGTGAACGATGATGCTGCCGGAAATAACAGCGGAATAAACTGGAGACACGCTTATACATCTTTCCAAACGGCTTTGGAAGCCGCGTCCTCCGGTAAACAGATTTGGGTTGCAAAAGGGACTTACAAGCCCAGCCAGGAAACGGACGGGACGACAGACACTCCTGCAGAATTTGCTTTCCAAATGGTTGATGGAGTTGAAATTTATGGCGGATTTTCCGGGACAGAAGCAGATATTTCTGCCAGGATTGATTATAAAATAGGTGGTGCCAATGAAACTATTTTAAGCGGTGATTTGAACGGAGATGACCTCGTTACCGGCAGTGGCTCTAATTTAACTTTCTCTAATATAGCTGATAACACTTATCAGGTTTTTCAACACCCCAATGATTATGTGCTTTCAAGCAGCACTATTCTGGATGGATTTACCGTAAAAGGCGCGCATAATACTAACCTTTATGGTGGTGGAATAATGCTTCGCTCAGCTGCTGAACCAAGTATTCAAAACTGTGTTTTTACTGAAAACTATGCTAAATACGGAGGCGGAGTTGGAAGTTACCGTGGTGTCATAAATATTTCAAATTGTGTTTTTACTAAAAATGAAGCCACCTCTCACGGTGGTGGAATCTATAATAATAGCAGCACATCTCTTGAACCAGCCAGTATTTCTAATTCCGAATTTTTTGGCAACAAAACTGGTCAAGGGGGAGGTATATACAATTATAATGGTGGTGAAGCTCAGATTGAGAACTGTCTGTTGTATGAAAATTACGCTATCAAAGGTGGTGGTATCACAATTGTAGTATCTCAAGCCAGCATAATTAATACTACAATTACTGATAATGTAGCGAGTTATATCGGGGGAGGTCTTCATGCTTATTTAACCAGTGATGGCTCATATACGCTAAAGAACGCAATTATTTGGAATAATACAGCCGGTTCTTCTGGTGCTGAGATAAAAAATGAACGAGAGTTTTCTTTTACTATTTCTTACAGCGACATCAAAGAAAGCGGTGCCAGCGGAGGAAGCTGGGATTCGAATATTGGTGTTGATGGTGGTAACAATATAGATTTCGAACCCTATTTTGTGGGAACAACAGAAAATCCCGACCATCCGTATTCCATTTTTGGCAACTCACCCTGTGTGGATGCCGGCGATAACACAGCAATTTCAGAAACTTATGATATCCGCGGAAGTGCTTTTGACAGAAAACTCAACGGAACGGACGGCAGCGCAGGAACCATTGATATGGGAGCCTACGAATACAAATACGGAACAGACCCCGTAGCACCGTCTTTATTGTATGTTTATGAGAATGCAAGTGGAGGTAATAGTGGAATAAGCTGGACAGATGCCTTTACATCATTTCAGGATGCCCTGGACATTGCTGTTTCGGGAGGTGAGATTTGGGTGGCAGCCGGAACCTATAAGCCGAGTAAGGAAATAGACGGTACAACGGACACCCCCCGTGAATTTACATTCCAGATGATTAATGGCGTGGAAATTTACGGTGGATTTGCCGGCACGGAAACTGCAATTTCTCAACGAACAGATTATGGTGTCGGCGGTGCCAATGAAACAATTTTGAGTGGAGATAAAAATAGTGGTGATGTAGTAAGTGGCAGTGGTTCAACATTATCCATTACCAATAATACCGAAAATTGCTCCAATGTTTTTTATCACCCAAATGGAACAAATTTAGACGCTACCGCAGTTCTTGACGGTTTTACAATTACCGGAGGGTATGCTGATCTTTCCGGGTACCGCTCTTTTGGGGCAGGGATGTTCAATTATAGCGCTTCACCAACCATTAGTAAGTGTACGTTTACAGGAAATGCCACAGTGTCTGGCAGCTATGGAGGTGCGATCTACAATTTAGCATCTTCACCAGTTATAAGCAATTGTACTTTTGCCTATAATAGTTCAAGGTATGGAGGTGCATTGTTTAATAGTAATTCTTCTTCTCCCATCATTACTTATTCCAATTTCATTGGAAATTATGCTTCGTATGATGGAGGAGGTATAAAAAATGATGGGTCTTCTCCCACCATTAAGGGCTGTTATTTCTCTGACAATTATGCCGGTCAAGGTGGCGGGATAAATAACCAAGGTCTTTCCGAAATTATTAATTGCTTGTTCATTAATAATTCTGCTGGATATTATGGTGGAGGAGTCTTAATTAACGGAGCATCTGCCACTTTAACCAATTGCACGATTTCTGGTAATTCCGCATCCTCGGGTGGAGGATTATATGTGGTCAATAGTGCTCAACCGCAAATTAAAAATACCATATTGTGGAACAATACAGCGAGTTCAGGAAGTGATGTGGCTCTTGTAAACAATGGTTTACCAACATTTTCGTATTGCGATATTGCCGGAAGCGGTGGAAGTAGTAGTTGGAATTCTGATTTTGGAACCGATGGTGGAAACAATATAGATTCCGATCCCTATTTTGTAGGAACAACAGAAAATCCTGATCATCCCTACAGTATTGCTATAATATCACCATGTTGTGATACAGGTAATAATGATTTTAATTCTGAGATTTTTGATATTCGTGGCACTGGTTTTCCCAGGAAACTTGATAAAAACACAGGTGAATCTGGTACAATAGACATGGGTACATATGAATATCAGGATGGTGATGATCCACCGCTTCCAGTAACTCTATCATCATTCACCGGAAGCATAGAAAACGGATATCTAACTCTTAATTGGACTACAGAATCTGAACTGGAAAATCTGGGTTGGAATATCTATCGCAGTGAAGATGAAAACGGCTTGGAAAACAATTCACTCAAACTCAATGAGACACTTATCCCCGGTATGGGGACAGTTTCAATTCCAACTGAATACAGTTATATTGATGAACTTCCGGCACAAAATCTGGGAATACATTATTACTGGATTGAGAGCGTAAGTTATAGTGGAGAATTGGAAATTTATGGTCTGGTTTCCATTGATCTGAGCAATTCAAATCTTGTTCCGAATGCTCCAGCTAAAAGCTTTGTAGAAAAGAATTACCCGAATCCATTCAATCCAACCACGAAAATTGATTTTGGAATAAAAACTGGAGAAATTGGTAAACTAACGATCTACAATATATTAGGTCAAAAAGTTGAAAGTCATAGATTTGAAGAAGGTTATCACACATTTAACTGGAATGCATCAAAATACGCATCAGGAGTATATTTCTATAGATTGCAGACACTTTCTTATCACAAAACTATTAGAATGCTGATGTTGAAATAATAATTCCAGACTTACCTCAATGCGCAGGCTTGAGGTAAGAATGGAGGTGATTTTGTTATTCTTAACCCAAACTTCGCTATTGGGCCAAGTCTAACAACACATGTCCTTTCCGACAGCTTCATTCGCAGTTTCTTGCAGAAGCTGTCGGAAAGTTTTTTTTCAGACTCGAGTTCAGAAGAGCGCAGCAAAGCTGGACTTGAGAATGAAACTTTCCGAAAACTAATGAAGAAGATTTTTGCGAGAGAAAGTTTCGGAAAGTGATTTTTTACTGTCGGAAAGATAATTGTTTTACATCTACTCAAAATAAATTAATTGACTATAATAAATAATAATCAAATATACATCTATAATATTATCTGGTAAAAGGAAAGAAAATGGAAAGATATTTAATACCAGAAGTTATTCTGAAAAATGAATTAGAAAAAAAATATTTCGGCAGTTTTGAAAAGGTTGTCTTATTCATTGATATTGCTGGTTTTACTCCTCTTTCGGAAAGGTTAATGGAAAATGGTACAGCCGGTGCCGAAGCTCTTTCTGAGATCATTAATAAAACACTGGGAAATTGCGTGAAACTGGTATATAAGTATGACGGGTTTGTTGCAAATTTTGCAGGAGATGCTTTTTGGGCATTGTTTCCAACTTCACAGATAGAACTAACATTAAGTGCTGCTAAACATATTTCAGATCTATTTGTTCGCAATAAATTATTGAAAACTCCATTTGGAAATTTCGATCTATCATTTCGAGGTGGTCTCTCTATTGGAAGAATCAATTGGAAGATCATTGATAATGAATACAAAAAAAATTATTATTTCCCTGGAAAACCAATCAATAACAGTTTCAAGTGTCATCAAATTGCCAGGATTGGTGAGATTGTTTTGGATAAAGCTCTTATTGACAGCACTGAAACTTCCGGTTTCGCCAACAAAATTAATCAGAAATATTATTCACTTCAAATTGGGAAAGTAAATTTAATTAAACCGAAAAACCTGAAATTTACGAAGCAGCTGGATCAACAAAATTTTGTTTCAAAAAACGTTTTAGAACTGAAAGAGATCGGAGAATTTCGCAGTATCGTATCTTGTTTTATTACTTTAAAAATTAATAAAGATTTGGATAAGAATATTTCTTTATTGCTAGATAATTGCCAGGAATTCGGAGCTTATTTCAAAGATGTTATTATTCTGGGAAAACTGGCTCATATTCTGGTTTATTTCGGCACACCTTCGGCTTTGGAAAATGTTTTTCAGAAAGCAGCTGATTTTGCTTTGAAAAGCATAAAAATGCAGAAACAAAATATAAAAATCGGCATGTCTTTCGGAACGGTTTTTTCCGGATTCATTGATACTGAGTTCAGGTCGGAATTCCTGGCAATCGGCAAAAAAGTGAATCTGGCTTCCCGTCTGAATTCTCTGGCAGAATGGTCGCAGATCCTGATAGATAAAGAGCTGAAAAAATTTGCGGAAAATAGATATGAATGCTTATTTGCCGGAAAACAAAAATTAAAAGGTTTTTCGGAACCGACAGATATCTTCCAACTTCAATCAAAAATTAATATGCAAAGTGCCAAACATCTGCTGGTGGGCAGAGAAAAGGAAATTGAAATTCTTACCTCAGCTATAAAGAAATTAGATAACGGGGAATTTGGCGGAATCATAAATATTGTCGGTGAAGCAGGAATTGGGAAGAGTTTTTTAATCGATAATATCCAGATGAAAAACGGAGTAAATTTTAAATGGTTTACTTTGGTTTGCAATGAACTTATTGATGCTCCCATGAACCCTTTTGAATATTTCATGCAAAATTATTTTGAACAATCACCAGAAAATGCAATCCAGCAAAACAAATATAATTTTGATAAAAAAATTCATGACTTGGTATGTAAAAGCAAAGATAAAGATGCCGCAGAAGAATTGCATAGAACTTGTTCGTATCTGGCAGCTACAATTGGAATTCATTGGAATGATTCATTATTATCGCAACTTGGAACCAGCAAAGGGCATAAAAATTTTATTTCTTCTTTCATCGCATTTTTGCGTTGCGAAGCTTCTCAAAAACCTTTGGTTTTAAGATTGGAAGATGCACATTGGTTGGATGACATTTCTTATAATATCTTAAAAAATATTATTCCCAAAATCACAGAGCTTCCAATTATGATTGTTTCTTCCAGCAGGATTCTGCAGAATGGAAGCTATTTCAGTTTTAGTGTGGAAAAAATTGCTGAGATGAATATAAATCTAAAAGTTTTTGGGAAAGAAAATACTCGTAAAATTATTCAATCAATTTTAAAAAACAGGATTTCGAATAAAATTATTGAACTTATCATTAATCGCTGTAATGGAAATCCTTTTTTCATAGAACAATTTGTAAATTATTTAAAAGAAAATGGTTTTCTGAAACTTTCTGACGCAGAATATTCCTTAGATTCACAAATCAAAAATAATAATATTGAAATTCCCCAAACAATCAATTCCATCATAATGGCTAGAATTGATCGTCTTTCGGCAGAATTAAAAACCGTGGTTAAAAATGCCTCGATTCTTGGTCGTGAATTTGCCGTAGAAATTTTAACTGCCATGCTTAGAAACAATGAAATTGATAAAATATTGTTTGATGGTGAAAAAAAGGAGATATGGCATTCAATTTCCAAACTTGTTTATATTTTCAAGCATTCTCTTATCAGAGAAAGTGTTTATAATATGCAGCTAAAAAAACAATTAAGGAAATTGCATCAATACGCTGCTGAAGCAATCGAAACTATCTATTCGGATAATCTGGAAAATCATTATGAGGATTTGGTTTATCATTTTGAAAAAGCTGAGATAGAAGATAGAATGTTGTTTTATCTGGAGAAGGCTGCCATTAATTCAGGGATAAATAATTTTCACAATAAATCGATCGAATTATGTAAAAAATATATTTTATTAACAAAAGATAAACAACAATATATTGAAGGTCATGGAAGAGTACAACTGCATTTAGGTCAAACACATGAACAAATCGGAAAAATTGAGGAAGCAAAAGAAATTTGTGAAACAATTATTGGAAATCCGAATTCGGATTTTGAAACTATGGGATATGGTTACACTTATTTAGGAATGCTGTTATATCGTTCAATGAAATATGAAGAAGGATTGAGATATTTATTTAAAGCAGAACCTTATTTCGAAAAAATCAAGAATTGGCATGGTTTAGCGGTTTTAAACGGAGATTTTGCTGTTATCTATTTAAAAATGGGAAAATTTGAAGAAGCTATGGCTTATTTTGATAAACAATTAAAAATATGCAAAAAACATAATTTGAAAAATGATAGAATAACAGCAAATGTTAATTTGGGTGTACTTTATATTCAAAAAAAACAGCATGAAAAAGCATTAAAGCATTTGTATATAGTAGTAAAAGAAGCTAAAACTCTGAAGAAATTCAAATTTAGATTTTTGGAAGCAGCATACATTAATATTGGTTCAGTTTTTCATTATAAGGGAAACTATAAAAAAGCTATTGAATACTTCAAAGAAGGGTTAAAATTATGTAAAATTACCCAAAATTTATTTCTTAAATCTTTACTTTTAGAAAAATGTGGCAGAGTTTATTTTAACAAAAGAAATTATAATGTTTCCCAGGAATATTTTAACCAGAAGCTGATTGTGGCGAACAAGGGAAATTATAAACATCATCAGAGTGTTTGTTACGAATTTTTGGGAAAAATTTCTTTTCAAAGAAAAAAGTATCAGAATGCATTGAAATTCTATAAAAAAGAATTACAACTTCTAAAAGAAATGAAAAATCAAAATCTATCCAGAGTGTATTTTCGTATGGCGCTTACTTTTTCCAAACTGAAGAAATATGAAGAAGCTTTAGAATACTTGGCTAAAAGCAGCCAGGAAAACTCCCAGAAAGATTTAAAAGAAAGTTGTGAAATAATTTACCAAAAAGCTTTGATCTATAGAAAAATGCGTAGAAAAAGCTTGGAAAAAACGACAATAGATGAACTTCTAAAATTTGCGGAAAGTAATTCCATTTTAGACTTTGTAAATTTAGCAATAGCGGAACAAAATTATTTTAAGTTTAGAACAATGAAGAATTTCACCCAAAGAAGATCCTACTTTAAGATCACAAAAAAAATACCTCTGGATTTTGAAAATAAAGATATTGAGAAAAAAGTTGTTACCATTGTTAAACGAATGGAAAATGTACTACAAAGGATGCAAAATAATGGAAATTGATATTTTTGAATTATCGCCCGAAAATTATCAGATAATTTTTGATACTCTGCAAACCGGAATTAATATTGTTCATCCTTCCGGCACCATCATTTATGTGAATAATGCTTATTGCAGAATGCATGGTTACCAAAAAGAAGAAATGATCGGGGAATCGCTGGAAATGATTTTACCCGATGAAGATGTAAAAAAAGGATTGGAGAATTTTCGGAAGATAGTGAAAGGGCAGAGAAAAACTTCTCATGTCATCAGAAGTTTCAATCGCCGCAAAGATGGAAGCTTGTTTCCGGTTGTGATCGCCTGGAATTTTCTTTTGAAAAGAAACAAACTGGTGGGAATGGTGTCGGCAGTTCAGGATATTACTGAAATGGCAGAAACAAAAGCCGAACTGAAAAAAACTCAGCATGAGATGCAGGAGTTACAGAACCAATTAGAGCAAAGAAAATATCTTGAGTTCATGATGGGAGACAGTTTGCCGATTAAACAGATTCAGCGTGCAGTGGAAAATGTTGCCGCAACAGATTTTTCCGTGCTTATAACTGGTGAAACTGGCTCCGGAAAAGAATTAGTTGCGGAATCAATTCATAATTTTAGTTCTCGAAATAAGTTTCCTCTCATCAGTGTAGATTGCGGCGCAATTCCCAATACACTGATCGAAAGTGAACTGTTTGGACATCAAAAAGGTGCTTTTACAGGAGCTGATCGCTTGAAAGAAGGTGCTTTCCAGAAAGCGCATCATGGCACAATTTTTCTGGATGAGATTACCAATCTTTCTGTTAATATGCAGAAAAAACTTCTGCGCGTGCTGGAAAAAAAAGAAGTTCAGAAAATCGGTTCTACCCGCAAAGAAAAACTTGATATCAGAATTTTAGCTGCTACCAATGAACATATTGAAAAATTAGTGGAAAGAAGTGAATTCAGGAAAGACCTGTTTTTCCGTTTGAACGAATTCATGATTCGCGTTCCAGCGCTGCGAAATCGTCGAGATGATATTCCACTTTTAGTACAAAGGTTCATCAAAGAGATTTGTCATAAACTCAAAATTAAAAGAAAATCAATTTCCAAAGAAACTTTAACTTTTTTAAATTCCTACAATTGGCCGGGAAATGTTCGTCAATTGCGCAATGCCCTGAAAAGAGCGATCGTTGTTTCCGATAAAGAAATTCGACCCGAACATTTTGAATTGCTGGGAAGTGATTCCCGGCATATTACTGAACCTGATATTGACTTTGATCTTGAACAATCTGTTGATCTGAAAAATCTTTCCAGGCAAGTAGCAGATAATTTTGAATCTCAAATTATTCGAAAAACACTGGAAAAATTTGATGGCAACAAAAGTAAAACCGCTCGTTTTTTGAATATCGACTATAAAACTTTGCTAACAAAAATTAAAAACTATGGAATAAACTCCATAGAATAAATTCCATTTTGTGGAATAATCTCCATAAAAAATATATTAACTTAATAATTGTAAACCACAGTAAAATAATAAATTAAACACTCTTCCCATTAGCTTTTGAATCTGGCATGCAAACTGCAACTATATCTTGAAAAGAGATTGGAGGTAGTTATGAAAATTAGATTGATGATAATTTTATTGTTTATTTTTACTACAAACATTGTATGCGGATTGTCGAGACACAAAATTGAGAATGATCATCCCGGCGGAACTCTGGGCTATCGTGTGAAATTGGATGGCGATATTTTAGCATCATCCAAATATGTTACCGATGACACATCCGGCGGTGTGATGATTTACAACCGCAATCTGGGCGGAGAAAACAATTGGGGAGAAGAGGATTATTTATATTCTCCTGTGGCAGCAGGAACCGGTGATTATTTCGGTTATGCCACTGATCTTTATGATGATATTCTCATCGTGGGAAGACCTGGTGGCAGCAATGATGAAAAGGCGTTCATTTTCCAGAGAGGAGGAGATGGAACTTGGAATCTTGTTAGAACACTTGATCCTTCCGAAGCACCGGAAATGGATGAAACAACTGATAACAACCTTGCTTTTGGATGGTCGGTAGCAATTAATGATGAATGGGCAGTTGTGGGAGCTCCGAATGATAATAGTGAAAATGGTACACAACCTCTGGTTGGCGATCAAGCCGGTGCGATTTATACCTGGCGCAAAGTAGCTGGTGTCTGGACTTTTTACGATAAGTGGACAGCTTATATCGATGATGAAGCTGAACAGAATGATGCACTTGGCAGATCGGTGGATTTGTGGGGAGATAATATTGTTGTTGGAGCACTTTATGCCGACATCAAGGATCCCGACTTTCCCCATGACGTGAAAGATGATGCCGGTGCAGCTTATCTGCTGCATCCTGCCAATGGAGTTTGGTATTTAACCAAAAAATTGCAAGCTCCATTTGAGGAAGCACATGACGGAGATCATTTTGGCTGGGATGTTGCCATTTGGGGCAGCAGAATCATTGTGGGAGCTCCCAAACATTGGGGAGGTGGAACTGCAATGATGCACTTCGGAGCTGCATTTACTTATTTCAGATCTTTTGGTACAAATCATGAGCATACATTTTACGATCCTGATCCGCAGCAGAGTTCGTTGTTTGGTGCCAGCGTAGATGTTTATATGAACAGTATTATCATTTCCAATCAGCTGCAGAGAAGATATTATCCCGATGCAACTCCTCCCGGTGACTATTCTGTTGGTGTAACTTATCACTACGGACTTTGCAGTGATGCGCAATTTCATCTTCTGCACACTTTGTGGCCCGAAAACTATGTAACAGATTATGACGATAGTTATGCCTGTGATGTGACCATGGACGGTCCGTATTATCTGTGTGTGGGATCTTTCACCGATGATGATTTGGCAAACGGAGCAGGAGCAAGTTATGTTTACTGGCTGGGCGATTATTACGGCGAACCCGGTGACGGCGCGGAAGCAGAAGGTGACGACGGCAGCGGCGGTAATAATGGCGGCGCTACAACATCAGGAAGTGCTTTTCCCAGTCCATATGCAGATTGTGTGATAATAAATGAATACGAAGCAACTCCTACTGGTCCCATTGACGACACACAGGAATGGATCGAACTTCTTGTGATAGCTGAAGATGGGGTTGATATGAGAAATTGGCTTCTTACCGATGTAAATCCTGAAGATTTCTATCTTGATAATACGAACCCTGGCTACAATGATGCGTCCATTAAATTTAATGATTATGCAGAATTTTCTAGCATTCCATGTGGTACAACCATTGTTATTTATGATGGAAATGGTCCAACAAATGATGTTGATTCTTCTGATGGAGATATGTTCATATACACGGAATCGGAGTATCTTAATAGAGTTGCTTTTTCCTATTCAACAATCCAATTGGATGA
>JAIPJH010000061.1 GCA_021734245.1 Candidatus Cloacimonadota bacterium
CAATAATTTTCATGGGATTATCTCTCTCAGGAATTGGCCTGGACTCTAATTTTTTGGGGGAGATTTTCCCACTATGGTATATTTGTATAGAAAATAATTAGTTAACGTAAAAAAAAGAAGGTTTTGTGTTACAGAACCGCTTATTAAATAAGGAGGAAATCATGAAAAACATATTTTTAATTATAATTACCTTTTTCTCATTTTCATTATTCTCTCAATCTGTTGAAGAAGAATGGACGCATTATTATGACGGTTATTCTGCCAAAGGAAATGAAACTCTGGCAATAGATAGTTCAGGAGAATATTTATATTTTACCAGCCATGATTACGATGTTGTATCTCTTTACAAAGTTAATGAAACCGGAGAAGTAATCTGGAGACAAGATCAACAATTTCCTGGCTTCTATTTTGCCAATTCCTGTGAAATAAAAACAGATATTTTCGATTTTATCTATGTTTCTGGTTATTGTGATGCTGCTACTACGATGGAAGTGGAATACTTCGTACTGAAATATGATGAAAATGGAAATCTTTTATGGAATGCTGTCTGTGATTATGTAGATTTTATGATGTTTTCCAAAGTTTGGCTTTTTGTTGATTATTCGCAAAATGTTTATATTACAGCTCAATTTCCAGTTGGTGGAACAAGTGATGTAATTACAATAAAATATAATGCTGATGGTCAGGAAGAATGGCATCAGATTTTTGCGGGAGATTGTGGTGGTAACGATTTTCCGGGAGATATTTATGTTGATAGTTCTCAAAATGTTCTAATAACCGGACAAACACAGATCAATTCTACTGAATATGATATTTTCCTCCTGAAATATGCAGCTGATGGACAGATGATCTGGGATCAAACCTACGAAGCAAATACCAGTGCTTATCAATATAATCCAAGAATATGTTTGGATGCTAATGAGGATATTTACTTGATCGGAATGCAGAAATTTGGTGAAAATCATAATTTTGCCATTCTCAAATATGATCAATCAGGAAATCTTCTCTGGATGCGATCTTATGATGGAAATTACTATAATTCTACCGATTGTGCCCGAGATCTGCTGGTAGATGATGAGGGGAATCTTGTTGTATTCGGTGAGGTGGAGAATTATGGCACTTTAATCATTCCTCTGGATTTTGCTTTGATGAAATATTCTTCTGATGGTGATTTGATCTGGCATCAGGAATATTCTGGTCCTGGTCATAAAGATTATCCAAAAGCAATGACGCTGGATCTTAATAATGAGATCTATGTGACTGGAATGATGGAATACTGGTTCAACACTTTGAAGTATGACGAATATGGTTCTCAACTGTGGCAGATATTCTGGGAAGAACCAGAAGATTTACGATATGAAGCTTATGTGACCGATATCCGTGTTAATGATGATGGCGATGTTTATGTTTTGGGCTACAACAATGCTTATGATGTAACTTTGGTGAAATATAATCAACCAGATTTTACACCTGTTTCACAAAATTCGATTCCAGAAATAAAAGCGGAACTTTCCAATTTCCCCAATCCTTTCAATCCTACTACTACGATCAGCTTCAGCGTAACGCAAACATGCCCGTTTGCGACAATTGAGATCTACAATCTGAAAGGACAAAAGGTTAAACAATTCAGTCATGCTGAGCTTTTCGAAGCATATGGTACTGTAAACATCTACTCAGTTAATTGGAATGGAACTGATAATAATTTCAAAGCAGTTTCTACTGGAATTTATTACGCAATCCTGAAACAAAATGGAAAAATGTTGGCAACTCGTAAAATGATCTTGATGAAATAAAAGAGGGGAAAAATGAAAAATTTAGTGACAATATTAATGATATTGATACTTGTATCTTGTAAAACATCTACTGGAAACGATGATAATAATATCATACTTGGTCCAGAGAATGGAACGTATGATTATTATGTGGGTATTTCCTATTCAGGAGATCAATCCAATTATCCAGATACAAATTATCTCTACGTAATTATCGCCAATGAAACAGATGATGAGATTGAGACGATCGAACTGAAAGTAGATGATGAAACTATTGCTCTGGAATATGCAAATTATGAGGGCCGCGTATTTTATATTGCTTATTTCTATTTGGATGTTGATGATATGCTGAATGTAAAGCTGACGGTAAATGAACAGCAGTGTCAGATTGACGTTCCAACAATAAGTGTGTTAAATTGTACTCTTCCAAATGATTTACAACCTAATGAAGATATTTCAATTAATTGGACAATCAACGAGGATCCGCAAGTGATCTATGTGGAAGGTTTTCAATTCAACAGCAGCAATGAAATCGTCGGGCAGGATGGCGAAAATTTGCCAGCTGATGCCAGAAATTTCACAATACCTGCTGACTGGTTGTGGAGTGCAAGTAATATAGATTCCCGATCTATTCAAGTAGGTATTACAAATTTTGTTGTTCAAGATCGTATCGCTGTTGTTATGAGCGATGGAGCTTATAAAAATTACGTATCCAATAAATAAAACATTAATGATACTAAAAAAAGCCGCAGTTAAATTCTGCGGTTTTTTTTAAAATAATGGCCGAGAGGGCAGGAATCGAACCTGCCGTGGACAGTTTTAGCTGCCCATTACTGGTTTTGAAGACCAGTTGAAACACCAGTTCCGTCCTCTCTGATTAGACCAAAAACAAAATTTTACTTTTTGTGTCAAGTTCACTGCTTTCAAAAATAATGCTGAAAATCCAATCTTGACGAAAACTACCTTTGTTTGAAGATGCTGCCCAAATGGAGAATTTATGAAAAATAAACATTTGATAATGGGCACTGCCGGCCATGTCGATCATGGCAAAACGACTCTTATAAAAGCTCTTACCGGTTTCGACTGTGATACACACAAACAGGAAAAAGAACGTGGGATCACCATAAATCTAGGATTTTCACATCTCGATCTGCCAAACGGTAACAGCGTGGGAATTGTGGATGTTCCAGGTCATGCTGATTTTATTAAAACAATGGTTGCCGGAGCTTGCGGAATAGATTTTGTTCTGCTCATCGTGGCTGCCGATGAAAGTGTGATGCCGCAAACGGCGGAGCATCTGCAGATCATGCAATTACTGGGAATCAATAAAGGAATTATCGTTCTTACAAAGATCGATATGGTGGAACCCGATCTGGCTGAATTGGCAGTGGAAGATGTTCGTGATTTTGTTCAGAGATCATTTCTGAAAGATGCTCCTATCATTCCTGTTTCTTCTACTACAAATGAAGGAATTGAAAAACTCATAAATGAGATATCAAATCTGGTAGAAAATATACCCAGCCGAGATGCTTCCGGTGTTTTTCGAATGTATGTGGATCGCGTTTTCACACAGGAAGGTTTTGGAACTATAATGAATGGATCGGTGATTTCCGGTGCTATAAATAGAAATAATCCAATTTATCTTTTACCAGGTGAAAAGGAACTTCGCATTCGCAGATTGGAACATCATGGAAAAGAGGTGGAAGCCGTAAGTGCTGGAGATCGGGCTTCCTTCAATGTGGTTGGATTTAAACAGAAAGATTTCCGGCGCGGTATGCTGCTTTCCAACCAAATTATAAAACCCAGCAAAATGATCGATGTTCGCTTGCAGCTTTTTCAAAATGAAGTTGGATTGGAGCTTTGGAGTCAGGTTATTTTCCTATTGGGAACGAATCGTTTAATGTGTCGCATGCATCTTCTCGATCAAGATTATTTGAATGCCGGAGAAACCGGTCTGGCACAAATTTACCTGCCAACAGAAATCGTTTGTCAGATAGGTGATAAATTTATCATTCGCAATTCATCGGGAAATCTTACTTTGGGTGGAGGAAGTGTTGTCGATCCATATCCACTGCATCACAGGCGCAGACGTGAATCTCAGGTGGAGATTGTGAAAAAACTTTCTACAGGAGAATTGAACGAGATCGTAGCTGCTGAAGTGCGCAAAAAAAACCTTCCCATATCTTACAACGAAATAGCAGAAAAACTACACCTGCAGCCAGATGATCTGATCGATGTGATCTTTAATGAACTGCCGGGTGATATCATGTTTTTCCAGGAAAAAGATAACATTTTGCTGTTACTGAAGAAAATAGCAACTGCTACCCAGAACAAAATTTTATCTAATCTGTTAGAGTATCATAAAAAAAATCCGTTAAAAGAAAATGGTAGAACCTTCAAAGAATTGATGGGAATCTTTGGTAACAACCAGAATGATGAAACAAAATTACTGCTGAAATTAATGTTGGAGATACTCACTTCAGAAGGGAAAATACGCGAAAGAAATAACACCTGGATTCATTCTTCGCATCAAGTTAAGTTGGATGAGGAGACCAAAAAACAAATTCAGGAAGTTGATGATTATTTGAAATCTATTGGCAATGCTTCAGCTGATTTTAACGAAATTGATGAGCATCTCTCAAGTCAGATTTCCGATAAAAAACTGCAGCAGATCCTGGCTTTTTTGCAGGAAGAACAGAAAATCCATTTCATTCAGATGAGATATATGCATGATGATTTTCTTCAGAAAGCCAGGCAAGTTGTGATTGATTTCCTAAAACAAAATGACGAAGGAATTGCAGTTGCCCAGTTCAGGGATATGATTGGCAGCAACCGAGCAAACGCTATTTTAGTTTTAGACTGGCTGGATAATGCCGGAATTACCCTGAGGAAGGGAAATTTCAGATTTCTAACGAAGAAGTTTTTGGAAAAGTAGAAATAAGGTGTTTCTGTTCTGGACTTCACGGGAGTGAAGAGAAAGTGGAGTTCAGAACAATTTGTTAGTAATATTCATTCTGAAGTCCAGTACAAACCTGAACTCCAGTCTGAGAGTTCAACATTCCGAAGACCTGCGGACATTCGGAAGTTAAAAAACTAAAGCCGATTTGATTTCTCAAATCAGCTTTAAATATCTGGTATCCCGTAGGGGAGTCGAACCCCTGTTGCAGGAATGAAAATCCTGAGTCCTAACCACTAGACGAACGGGACACATATGAATTTTTTAATGGTGAGCCTGGATGGATTCGAACCATCGACTCTCTGCTTAAAAGGCAGATACTCTACCACTGAGTTACAGGCCCTAAAGATCTAATGAGGCGTCAAATTAATTTCGGCACTTTGAGTGTCAATAATTTTTGTAATCATATTTAAATAAAAAATTAATTGCATAATTTCCTGTAATTTTAAAATATAGGTAATGCTTTTTAGATGCATGGAAAAGGCTGTGATAATGGTGGTTTTAAAAGATCGAACCCGGGGAGGATTGTTTGAGAAAATCTGTTATTGAACTAAAATTTGAAGAAAAAATCAGAATGCGTTTGAGTGGAAAACCTTTGGAAGTGTTTGAATATCTGGTATCAAATCCTGAGATACAGGCTTTACAAGAATATGCAAATATTGTTTCAATCAAACGTTTGGGATTCAATGATCATGGTCCTGTCCACATGAGAAAAGCTGCTCTGAATTCCATTCTGATGTTCGATCTTCTGAAAAAAGCAAAAATCAAATTGAATTTGGAAAAAGAAGGTGTGGGATGTGCAGAAGACAGTAAAATTTCGGTAATGACAGCAGCTCTTCTGCATGACATCGGTATGACTGTAAGCAGAGATAAACATGAATTTATGAGTGTAAATCTGGGAATTCCAATCATCAACACTATGCTTGAACAATTTTATCACAGCGATATAGTCAAAAAAGTAATTTTACGTTCCACGATTTTAGAATGCATTTTTGGACACATGGCAACCCAGAGCATCAATACTTTGGAAGCCGGTTTAGTTCTTATCGGTGACGGCTGCGACCTGGAACAGGGAAGAGCACGCATCACAACAATGCTATCCGATAAACCGCGTGTGGGAGATATCCATAAATATTCATCTACAGGAATAGATAAGGTTCATATTTCGGAAGGAGATAAACGACCGATAAAAATAAGAGTTGATATGAGTGAATCTGTTGGTTTTTTTCAGGTGGAAGAAGTTCTATTTCCCAAAATTGCTTCCAGTCCGGTAAAAAAATACATAGAATTACATGCTGGTGTGAAAAAGAAAGAATACAAAAAATATTTATAAAAAATTGGAAGGAGAGTTGTTATGAAATTTTGGTTTTTAGTTTTTATTAGTTTTATATTACTATTTGGCTGCAACAAAGTAGATGATGGCAAATGGGGAGAACGTTTTTGGGAAGAAGATGGCTATTTTGTGCAGAAGTGTATCGATGCCAGCAGAATTGATGAAGGTGTCTTAAGAGGAAAAGTAGATGGAAATTGGCAGGAATTCAAGCTAATCGAACTTCCTGAAGCATTCCAAAATTGGAGTTTTAAAAGCAGATTGGAAACTCTGGCAGGTATTCCCAAAGGTGAAATGCCCAGCTTAGATGGTCCTCATAATGGAATAATTGCTACTTATGGTTATCGAAGAGAAGATTCCCGTTTCAGAGTAAATAATGCGATTAAGGGTTGTGGTTTCCTTCCCAAAAAAGAAAAAATGAAAGAAGTGATACAGCTTTTGAAAGATACTTATGACGATGATTACATGGATAAGCTGCAGGTTCTTACCGATCTTTATGAAAACCCATCTGAATATTTTGATATGACAAAACAGATTTCGCTGGAACTCTATTCAGTTCCCGAACGTGGAACACAAACTTTTGTAAATCAGATGACCGATCCGACATCAGTAATCGTATTCATGGATTATCCAACTTTCAAATTGAAAACCCTGGCTTATCTTCTGCATCCGGAAAATCCTGATTTGACTGAATATGAAAAAGATGTAGTGGAATATACGAATCTCATCCATAGTTATTTCCATGGTGATTTTGATAAAACTTTCATCGCTGTGATCTACAATGTGGTGGAAGTATATAACAGTACACCAGGAACAAAAGAAGGCAAAGGTACGAAGATAGTTCCATAAATTTTGGGAAGATGTTAATTTAATAAACTTAAGGAGTTGAAATGGGTTTAACATTTCAAAAAGAGCTGAATTCTCAGATCTCTGAATACCTGGTAGGAGTGGATAAACTTAAGCTTATCGATAAACTTTTAACTGAAAATGAAGCCTGGCGCAAAGAAGCTTTTCTGCACGTTCGAAAACTGCTTTATCACATGGTTAAGAAAAAAGCTTCCGATATGGATTTTGGCGGATATAGAGCCAACAAACGCATCTGGTATCGAACTTTTGGTACCAAAAAACCGGAAATGGAAGTTCCTGCTTATGGTGTGAACGAAACAAACATACTGGCCTTGGCAATAATATCCGAAGCGCAAAAAGAAATTCTGTTTGAAAAGCGCAGTATCGACTTTGCGTTTACTTTGGTGATAAGTGAAAATGAACCAATCGTACGTTATCGTGGCAATGTGTATATGGAACGAAATGAACTCGCAGTAAACTTTCGAATGATAAATCAGAAACTCTTTCCACTCAGCTCATTGCAATTACCTGATCCAATCGTGAAGCGGTTAGATTTGCAGCATGAAAAATCTGGTTTATTCCTTGTAACAGGTATAACCGGTTCAGGAAAAAGTTCAACTCTGGATACGATTGTAGACATGAATAATCACAATAATGAAGCCCAGATGATTATTCTGGGAAATCCTATTGAGTTTATACATCAATCGGATAAATGTATTATCAGTCATCGCGAAGTGGGAGCTGATGTTCTCAGTTTCAATCGAGGTTGTATCGAAGCTCTGCGACAAGACCCGGATATTATCGTGGTGGGAGAGATGCGAGACCCGCAAACTATAGCAACTGTTTTGGAAGTTACCGATAGTGGGCATAAAGTTTTTTCTACTTTGCATACCAGTTCTACAGTTGACAGTATTCACAGAATGATAGCCGAATTTCCTCCTGATGAACAGGAAAGAATCAGGTACCGTCTGGCAGATGTGCTGAAAGTAGTGATCTCTCAGAAACTCGTTCCCAATAAAAAGGGAAGTGTTACACTGGCGAAGGAAATTTTAGCTGTGGATTCTTCGGTGCAGGCAGCTATCAGAAATGGTAATATTGCCGAAATTTTCCAGATGATCACCGAAGGTAAAGACAAGGGAATGTACACCATGCAACAGGATCTTTATCGTTTGTATCGCTCGGGAATCATTGAAGCCAAAACAGCGATGAGTTTTGCCAATAATAAGAAGGTAATGGCGAATTTATTGAAGTTTCAGAAGAACTAAATATTCGAATAGGAAGGCTAATCTCTTGTCATTCAGCTCCGGCTGCGTAAGGTGAATTTCGTAGCTCCGGCTATAGTATTGTTGTAAAAGCAAGTAGATTTTCAGTCTTCCATTTACCAATTACAAATAATCTGAGCGAAAGCTCGAAGTTTTTCTGGTTGTTGCCACACATCAGAAATTTTCATTTGAATTTCAAAATTGCTGGAAATATGATATTTCGCCAGTAAATACGAATTGATTCCATCACCCGATACCACGCTGTTCTGCATGATTCCATCCACATTGTTTTCATAAACGTAATGTTTAACTTTGAAAGGTGAAGTATCCGATTTGTAGAATGTTAACTGACCGATCAGTTCCAGTTTTTCCAATTTCAATTTCAGCTGTTCATAAAACAGAAATCCGCTGGTGTAAACTTTTTCTTCTGCCAGGTATTCCGAAACGAATTCTCCGCGAGTTTTGAATGTAAAATCATGCAATTTTTGCCACCAGTCAAATCTGATTAAAGTTCGCTCGTAATCTCGAATTTTTGCTTCATCCAGGCTGATATATTTTTCTTTGAATTTGTGCTGCAAAGTCAAGCGGATAGATTGCGTAGAAAAATGCGATTCCCACTGCAGAAATTGTTCGCTACCTACTGTCGGCATTTTCTCAAAATACCTGGTTTTGGGAAAACTCCAGACATCAAAATAAGCATTGATCTTGTTTCGTTTGGCAGGAATTATCGTGATTCCATAATAAAGTCCGGTTTCGTTATCAAAATTGCTTTGACTGGAAAAAGCATTTCCATGCCAGGTTGGAATATCTTTCTGGTACCAGCGGAAAACCAGAAGCTGGCGCAGCTTATTTTCTCCGAATTTCATTCCAGCCAAAGCACCAAATTTATCGTCGATCAATGCAGCTTCAGCAAATATCGGATAGCCGTTGTTATTGATCATGAAATAAAGATTTCCAGCAGAATATCCGGAATTCGAACTATCAGCAAAGTCGTGATCAAAATTGAAACGAGAAAATCCCGTTCCAATTTCAAAGGATTCTTTTTCATATTGAATTGCTGTTCCAAACAGTTTTTCCTGTACATTATTCTTCTTGGATTCGTCAAAATGAAAACCGGTTTCATTGAATGAAGTGATCGCTTTTGTAGAGTCGAGATTTGCACTGAAATCATTAACGGAAACAAATGGAATAATTCGGAATTTGGATAATTTCAGTTCTCCGGCAATTCCCTGTAGATCCCAGATCTCAAAAGAACTTGTATAAGGTTTTATCGAGTTGTATCGTTTTACCGGAACCGAGGTAGCAGCAGCACTTTTACTCATTCCCAACTTGGGTGCAAAAACCAAACCCTGTCCCAGAGCAATGCGAAATTTTCCTAAAACAAGATTCTGAAGAAATCCAGAATTTTGGTACTGCATATAATAGCTGTAAAAATCAACTGGATCGGTTTCACCTTCATCTTTTTGAGATAGAAATCCAGCCTGAAATTTTCCGTATTCGGCTTTTGTTCGCTGAAAATATTTGGCTGTTGAAGGATAATCTTCTTTTGCTTCATTGAATTCGACTCGGGTTTGATTTTGAATTTTCACCTTTTCTTTGGCTGCAAAAATGATGTAATCACTGATATCGGAAATCGTGATCTCATCGATACCAATTTCTGCCAGTTGTTTTGAACTTATTATTTCAGTTTTTTCCCGAAAAGAAATTATCAGATCAATATCCTGTTCTGAAAGCCAGGGTAATTGCAGCAGATCATTTTTGGATGCTGTGTTGATGTTGAGTGGATTTTGCTTAAGTTTCTGCAGAATATCGCTAAGTTCGGTGGAATGATAGGTTTCTTCTTCCAAACTGAAGATCTTTTCTTCGGCATCTTCGGCTGCCAAAATACCAATAAAAAAGAGAAATATGGAGCAAAATATAATTTTAGATTTCATAACAAATAGAAATGTATTGAGTTAAGTCTAAATATTGATGGGTTCGAATGCTGTAGGAGATTTTAAATTTCTGCAAATTGAATACAGTTCCAATTCCGATCCTGTCTGGTTCGAACTGATAACCAGCTAGAATTTTCATGATTTGAAATGGCTGATAAGATGCAGCAAATTTGAAACTGAAATCAAAATCATCTTCTTTTTCCAGTCCAACAGAAAATGCACTATTAGGTGTGATCTGATAGCAACTTTCCCACATAATTGTAATTGGAAGTTTCAATTCTAAAAATTTGGCCTGAGATAAATTATGAACAGCAATCCCACTACTGAAATTGGAATTAGTCCAAACCATACCAGCGTTCAGCAGATAAGAACTGGCATCGTGATAATTTTCCACTTTGTTCCTTAGAATTTGCACCGCACCGGCAAATGTGAATGAGTTGAATTTGTAACCGATCGCTAAATTTGTTCTGCTTTCTGTGAGATATTCCTGATCGAGATAAGACTCACCCAGATGCAGAGATTTTTTTCCAAAAGAATAAACTGCATGAACATTGTAGTAAGGAAGTTCCTGCATTCCAAAAAGATAAGTGGCAGAAGTTTCGATTCCCTGCTGAAGAATTGCAGGATTCGATATTGCCGAAGCTGGAGTTGGATGGATCAGATTCAAACCGTTTGCAGAATTTTGGACTGCTGAAACTGGTAGGTTGAGATCGATAGCATATAGGGGTAAAATGGACAAAATAATAACAAATAATATAAATTTCATGGTTCCTCCGAACGGAGATAGATAAAATAATTTTTATTTTTTTAATTAATTTAGCAGTATAAAGTTAACTGATAATATTTTGTTGCGAAATTAGTGAAAAAGCTGCCGCAGCAACCAAAGCTGCGGCATAAACAAATTTACGAAATTATTCGTTGATAATTTCTACAATAGCACTTGTAATCGTATTTCTGTTGGGATCTAGTAGAAATACACGATAGAAACCGGCTTCACCAAAATTGATGTTGTCGAAATAAATATAATCCAAATCCGGATCGACATCAAATTCATAATCGTTGTAATATTCAAAGTCACCTTCCCGCGGATTATACTTGTCTAACTGCACATAAATTTTGGTGTAAAAGATCGGTGCTTCCAAAAGTGTAACTACAGTAAGGTCGCCGGTAAAAAAACGATCTCCTGCGCTAATTTCACCTTCGGTTGCATCATATCTGGTGCAAAAATACAAAAGGTCGCATGATTGTGCTGCGATCGTAACAGAAAATGCAAACATTAAAAATAGAATAATAATTAATTTCTTCATTCCCCCTCCTGAACAGCTAAAATCTATCTTTTTAAAATATTCACAACAATTAACTTGATTTCGAAAGCCATATTTTTAGCTTCCAAAGCTTCTTCTTTGGAAGGTTCATACATATCATCCGGGTATCTCATTTCAATAGCATAACTATTTAAAGTTGAAGCATAATCGAAATACTTTGATAAGATATCTACTTTATCACTCAAAAGTTCCAACAAGTAAAAAATATCATGGGATTTCTTGTAAGAAATCTCATATGCTGTTAAGCACCCTTTCAAATATTTTTCAGCAGCTTGTTGGCAATGATAACAGATAACATCTGTAAAAGCAACATCGTTCTTTATGGCAAGTTCAACAATACCTAAGTCATTTTCAGCTTTGTGAAACCACTCATTTACAAGATCAGTTTTCTCTTTCATACAAAACCTTGCTGGAATGAAAAACATTGTAGATGAATGAATTCTTAACATTTTTCCATTTTTCAATTTCTTCGGGAGTGTATTCAATAATGTCAAACGGTAGTTTTAAACCTTTCAATAAGAATCGAATTTTTCTACTTCTTTTATATCTGGGAAGGTCGCTGTTTTTTATTACGAGTAAATCTATATCGCTATCTTTATTGGTATCTCCATTTGCCTGTGAGCCATAGATTAACAACTTTTCAGGATTATGATTCTCAACAATGCGTTTAACAATTTCTTGAATCAATTTTTCATTTAGCATCAAAGATTCCTATTAAATCCTATCTTCACTTTCCAGATCGAAGAAGTGAGCTTTTTTCATATCGAAAGTAATCTCAATTTCCTTATCGATGGGAGGGAACTTCTTCGGATCGAAACGAGCTGTAAATTTAGCATCTTTGGTTTCCAGGAAAACTATAAATTCATTTCCCATTGGTTCGACGACTTCACACATTGCTTTAATCTTTTGCGGAAATTCTGCCATCTGATCGTAAGCAGCATCATAAATATCTTCCGGACGAATTCCCATCATAACTTCTTTATTTATATATTTTTTCATTCTATCTGCATCCGGAATTTCCACTTCAATAGTATCTGTTACAAACTTGATCTTTTTATTTTTTTCAAAAACTTTTCCTTTTATCTGATTTATGGCAGGACTTCCCACAAAACCTGCTACAAAAAGATTTACCGGTTCGTTGTAAATCTTCAGCGGAGAAGCGATCTGATGGATCACGCCATCTTTCATTACCACCATTTTATCTGCCATTGTCATTGCTTCCACCTGATCGTGAGTTACATAAATAATGGTTGTATCGAGCTTCTTGTGGAGTTTGATGATCTCAGCACGCATTTGCACACGCAGCTTTGCATCCAGGTTGGAAAGTGGTTCGTCGAACAGGAAAACTTTTGGTTTACGAACGATTGCTCTTCCCAAAGCTACACGCTGACGCTGGCCACCCGAAAGTTGTTTAGGCTTGCGATCTAAAAGTTCCTCAATCTCCAGGAGTTCAGCAGATTCTTTTACGATCTGATCGATCTCTGATTTTGGATATTTACGCAATTGTAAAGCGAATGCCATATTGTCATAAACCGTCATGTGCGGATAAAGCGCATAATTTTGAAAAACCATGGCAATATCTCGGTCTTTGGGCAAAATATCATTTACAATCTTATCGCCAATTGCAATTTCTCCAGCGGTGATCGTTTCCAAACCTGCGATCATGCGAAGTGTAGTTGTTTTGCCGCAGCCGGAAGGTCCGACTAATATTACAAATTCTTTATCTTCTGCAGTAAAATTTGCCTTCTTTACTGCTTGAAATCCGTTATCATAAATCTTGTCGACGTTTTTTACTATTACTTCAGCCATTTATTCCCTCATTTTATTTCATTCTCAATTAATTTCGTAGAATGTAGTTATTATTGTCAAATAATTTGTGAAATGTTATGTTATAGTCATTAAATATTTCCTTCAGAATTTCATTGTCAAACAGACCGTGAAATCCAATTTGGCAATAGTAAGTAAAGGAAGGTGAAATATGAATACTGGAACGAAAACCTGGATAAAATTAGGAATTTTTTTGATCATGCTGATCATTATAGTTATTGATTTTTTTGTGATAAGATATTTACAAAAAAAAATGGATAATATCACAATTATAACATATCAGGACAGCACGCTTTTACGTGTTTCCCCCAAATCTTTAAACGAACCGACAATTCTGGTAACTCAGCAATTTGTGGATAAATTCAATCATTACAAATCACCTTTCAATGATGGTATGACTTTCGATCAATTGATCGATGAATATATCCGAAACCGTTGGAGTGATCATTATGGCTGTGTTCGCGGAACAGCAGAAAAGAAACGAATTCATGAAGGTATCGATCTTTTTGTTCCCGAAAATACTCCGGTTTATCCACTCACAGATTATGGAATCGTTACAGAAGCCAGCGATAATCCTCATTATCTGGTGGAAGTGGATTACAAGAAAAAAGACGGATCCGTACATCAAACCAAGATCGAGTATGGAAAAACAGTCCGCATTCTCTATCCGGAAGGCATCGAAAGTATCTACACGCATTTGAATGAAGTTTATGTGCAGGCGGGACAGGAAGTAAATAGCGATACAATAATTGGGCTTACAGGTTTAACAGGAAATATTCGCAACAGCGGAAAAGCATCGCATCTGCATCTGGAATTACGCGATAAGAATAATAGATCTTTCGATCCGCGCCATCGACTGAGATTCGATCAGGGGTCCCTGGAATTTTTTTTAGAGCATTTGAAGCTGGGAGAGTAGGAAAAACTATTTATTCAAAAACGTCCTGATCAGATTTGCACAAACATGATAGCGATATTCTTTATCGGAACGCAGATCAGAAATTGGTGTGATCTCCTGGTTTAGAATTTCTTCAACTTTGTTATAATCGATTTCTGTGATGGCTTTTCCCTGTAGATATTCTTCCATTTTGGGAAGACGTCGTGCATATTCATTCAAACTTCCCACAGCCAGTTTTATCTCTGAAATTTTTTCGAAAGATTCTTTTTTCAATCCTGCCAGAGCAACTTTGGCGATGGTAAGAGTTTTGCGTGCTCCCACTTTTTCGTAAAAAGTTTTATAACCTTCTTCAGCATTTTTAAGAATAATAATGCGATAAATTATCTCTTCCGGTTTCATTACATGCAGCTTATATCCTTTAAAGAAGTCAGAAATTGAAATTGAACGGGAATTGCCAGCAGACTTCAATTCCAATTTTGCATCTAATATCAGTAAAAGCGGCATCACGTCAGCGGTTGGAGAACCGTTGGCAATATTCCCGCCAATCGTAGCAGAAGTCTGCAATATAGGAGAAGCAAAGTAATCCAGGGAGTTCTGGAAAAAAGGCAGATATTTTTTGATGATGGGAGATTTTAATATTTCAAAGAAAGTGGTTGTAGCTCCTATGGAAATCTCAAATTCACTTTCCGAAATTCCATTCAATTCCTTTAGGTGATTGATGTAGATAACTTCACCTTTGTCAATTATATCGTTTTTGATCTGAACATTGATGTCCGTTCCACCGGCTAAAAAATATCTATTTTCAGTGCTTTCCTGCAATCTTGAAAGCAAGTCTGTTAAATTCTCTGGTTTATAAAATTCCATAATAACCTACCAAATAATAATCATTTAATTCGGTTGCAATTTTCATTCCTGCCTGAAAGTTAATTGATGCTATTTCTCTTTTCGCTGGCAAGCCAACAGCACGGATTCAAAAATTTTCTGATAACCGGTACAGCGGCAGATATTACCTGAAAGTGCTCTTTTGATCTTCTCTAAACTCGCTTCGCCATCTGATTTTAAATAATAATATGATGAAACGAAAAATCCCGGAAAACAGAATCCGCATTGTACGGCGTTTGTTTCATCGTAGCAGTCGATCAAAAGTTTTCCAAGTGGAAGTTCTGCCAGACCTTCGGAAGTCATAACTTCTTTTCCTTCGGCGTGAATTACATTTACAATGCAGCTGGTTACGGGCTTGCCATCCAGCAGAACTGTGCAGGCGCCGCATTCTCCTTCGCCGCAACTTTCTTTTGTTCCAGTAAGTTGGAAGTCTTCGCGAAGTACATCCAAAAGACGTTTCATGGGTTCTACATCGACTGAAACAGATTTACCATTCAATTTGAAATTTATTATCATTTATTCCTCGCTTTTTTCAACCGCGGATAAACGCGAATATTTTGCCACTGACTTACACAGACTTTTCACTGACTTTTTTTTCAAAATAATCTTTGGTGAAAATTCTTCTTCTGAATTCAAATTTTGCACCGAAATTGACTAGCATTCCCACTTTGATCCCAATTCATCGTGAACATTATAAAAACAGCGAATTATTTTATCGGTAATATCCTCATACAAATATTTTGTTTTCATTATTTTCCTCCCAAAAATATCTATTGTCTGTGTCCGTCTGTGCAAGTCTGCGGCTGATGAAGTTTTTTGAATATATTCTCCGGTGTCATGGGATATTCATTGATTTTTGTTCCCAAAGCAAAAAGCACAGCATTCCGAATTGAAGGTGCAGGAAAGTCCATCGGAATTTCTCCCAGACCTTTTGCAATCGGGCTGTCGGTGTGAATGAATTCAATATTCATTTTTGGAATATCTACTGAAGTTGGCAGTGTGTAATCTGTGAAACCGTGCATTCTACCAAATTCCGGTTTGTAGAAAAATTCGCTGAGTCCGTAACCCAGACCCTGCACAATGCCGCCTTCTGCCTGTCCCATTGCAATTTTGGGATTTGCTAATTTTCCAATGTCCAGCACGCTCCAGTTTTTAGTCAGCTCTATTTTATATGTATCAGCATGGTAATAAATTTCTGTAACGCAAGCAGCCCAGGAATAATCTTTGTAACCGGTTCCCTGATAAGTTTCTTCATCAAATTGCACGGATGGATCGGGTTTGAAATTCCTGTGGAATTCTTTTGGAAACTCATTTTGATGAGCAGCAACATATTCTTCCAAGTTTTCAAATCCGAGTTTTTCCTTTATTTCCAAGGCCAGGTCTTGCAAAAGGTTGCCGATTATATAGATCGTGCGGGAAGCAACTGTCGGTCCGCTGTTGGGAGTTTTGCTGGTATTGGGAAGCTGCACCCAGCATTTTTCTCGAGGATGATCTATCGCTTCAAAGAACATTTGAGCCAAAGTGGTGTGAGCTCCCTGTCCCATATCGGTATTTGCTACGTAAATTTCCACGTTCGCTTCTTTATTGATGATAACTTTAACTTCCGAATTAAGTACTTTCTCGCCGTTTCCGGTGTAGCCGCCACCATGATAACCAACCGAAACTCCAATTCCTTTTTTATCTTTGTGGGTTTTATTCCACTCCCGATATTCCTGAACTTTTTTAAAGTAATCTGATTTTTCGACAACATGTTTCAGGCAGTCGTAAAGATGATCTTCGATGATCTTCTGGGTGCTGGGAAATTCGGAACCGATCCTGAAAAGATTAATTCTTCTAAAAGCTACTGGATCCATTTCCAGATCAGCAGCGATATTATCGACATGAGCTTCGATGGCTGCAAAAGCCTGCGGAGCACCAAAACCGCGAAAAGCTCCGTTGGAAGGTGTGTTGCTGCGCATCAAGCGACCATGAATGTAAGAATCTGGAATTTCATAACCACCAATTGCGTGTAGAACTCCGCGCGATAAAACAACTGGAGAAAGAGTTTGATAACCGCCGGCATCCAACCTGTAATCTATTTCAATTTTCCTTATTTTTTTAGTTTGAGGATCTGTCCAGGTATCGATTTCTACTCGACTGGGATGGCGTTTTGTGGTGATCAGAATATCATCGGAACGATCCAAAACAGATTTTACAGGTTTGCCGCTTTTGAATGAAAGTAAGGAAGTAATTCCTGCCAGCAGACTGGGAAAATCTTCTTTACCGCCAAAAGCTCCACCGATTCCTTCGGAAGTTTCAACAATCGCTTCGTGAATTGCATTTCCCATGATGGCTTCCACACCATCTTTTACGAAAAACGGGCATTGAGATGTTGCTCGAACGAACATGATTTTTTCTTCCGGTTTCCAGATGGCGATCATTCCCTGCGTTTCCAGATATGCCTGTTCCTGATGCGGAGTGTAATAAACTTCGTGGTGATGAAGCCAGTCAGGTTCAATTTTTATGTTTCTGCGATGATCGATGATCAATTCTTTTCCAAAAGCATTTTCCACGTTATCCAAACATTCTTTTATATCGGTGATTGCGGGTAATTCTTCGTATACAACAATTGTTTTTTTGATGAAATCTTTTAAAGTTTTTTTATTGGGATGGGCAATTCCCATGATAACTTGCCCGTAATGAAAAACTTCTTTTTCTGCCATGAACGGCTGATCGCATTCCGGCTCGGGAACAATATTTTCTCCGGGAATATCATGGGCGGAAACCAATGTAAATTCCTGTAGATCGAAACCTTCGGGGAATTTGATTTCTTTGATAATTCCGTGATGGCAAGTTGAATATAGAAGCTGTCCAAAAATCATATCCTGATAATTGTAGTCATCCAGGAATTTCCAGGAGCCATTCAGTTTGGGAACAGCATCGAATTTTCTAATATTTTTCATGATTTCTCCACAAGAACAATTTTTAAAATATGTTTATATTTTTCCTTGTTTTTTAGATCTTCGATTAATTCTTCAAAAGTAATTGTTGGTTCAAATTCTCTTTGTTTGATTGCCTGAAGGTCTTCAAATAATTCCAATTCTTCAATGCGTTTATTATTGGCAATTCGAAGTTTGGGAAAAATTAGTTTTTTTAATCTTAAAATAATATTACTAATTTTCATTCCAAACCTCCTGAATGAGACAGGTTCAAATTTTGATTTTACGTCAACTCATAATTTCAATTCGGATAAAGATTTTATCGGTCTGGGAATTTTTATCAAGCTTTGAACAGAATCCAGATCTTTCAAGCCACTGCCGGTCAGTAAAACTACATTTTTGGATTTATCTGCGATTTTGTTCAAATCAGAATATTTAATTAATCCGCCAAAAGCGGCAGCTGCAGCCGGTTCGGCAAAGATGCCGGTATTTTCACTCAGAATCTTGGAAGCAGATAAAATTTCTTCATCGCTTACAGCAATTGCTTCTCCATTATATTTATCGATGTATTTTTTGGTCATCCAGTAGTTGCGCGGCAGATCAACAGCGATGGAATCGGCAATTGTCCGGGAAGGTTTGGAAATGAATTTATCTGCATTCAAATTGCGCACGATATTATCACTTTTTGCGGATTGCACAGCCACGACAGTCGGCATTTTATCGATGAGATCAAGTTTGAGCAGATCCTCAAATCCTTTATAAACTCCGCTGATAATGCAGCCGTCGCCCACCGGCACAAAAATCCGATCCGGAATCTCTCTTTTCATCTGCTGGAAAATCTCAAATGAAACAATTTTCTTTCCTTCTATCGTGAAGGGATTGTAGGCAGTGTTTCTATTATACCAGCCAAATTTCTTTGTAGCTTCGATGCTGAGTTCAAAAGCATCATCATAAGTTCCATCCACAGGAATGATGCGAGCTCCGTACATGCAGATTTGAGTAAGTTTTGCTTTGGGAGCAGAAGCCGGAACAAAGATTACTGCTCTCAAATTTTGAGCCGCACAAATTCCAGCCAGAGAAGATCCGGCATTACCTGTGGAAGCTGCTACGATCGTATCGAATCCTTGTTCTTTTGCGACTGCACAAA
>JAIPJH010000062.1 GCA_021734245.1 Candidatus Cloacimonadota bacterium
GCTGAAAGGTACAGAATTCAAGAATGAAGTTCTTAAGATTATTCAATACGGCACATTTTCGCATTTTCTGTTTATCTGGGCTCCGATGGGTATTCTAGCCGCCAAATTCAACAAAGAAAAGTTGGAGAAAATAGAAGAATAACATTACTTACCTTACACGAAAGCTTCTGCGATAAAATCTCGTAAGGAGCTTTCGTTTTTTTGTGAATCTTACAAATTACTTATCATTTCCTAAAAGAATATTTCACCCTTCCACCGAAAAATTTGGATGGTGTAAACCTAATTTATTGTAATATATGAAATTATAGCTACTTTGCCCGCCAAAAACCTATCCAGTAAAGCCCACGAATTCATTCGTGGGAATATTGATGCGGGAAATATGCCGGATAACGGTTTCAACCGTTTGCACAAATAACAAACCAATAAAGAAAATTCTTAAATTAGACTATCACCGTGGCAGAGCCAAGGTGTATTTCGCTAAATTTATTTCAGCAAGCTGAAAATCGAATTTTCATTATTTACCCCTCTGCCTTCGGCATCTCCCCTCAAACAGGGGAGAAATTTCGGAAAACCCCGACGCAGAGCAGCGAGGAATTCTTAGATTAAAGAAGATATGCCTGATCGGTTAAAAACCGATCAGGCTTAATTTTGTAATCTTCAGGTTATATCATATTCTCTACCGTATTTTCTAGCCACGAAATCGATATCTTTATCTCCTCTGCCGGAAAGATTGACCAGGATCGTTTTAGTTTCTGGTAATTCGGATGCCAGCTTCATAGCATAAGCCACTGCGTGAGCACTTTCCAAAGCGGGAATGATGCCTTCCAACCTGGAAAGTTGAAAGAAAGCTTCGATAGCTTCAGCATCTGTTATTGTCTTATAATTTATCCTGCCTATATCTTTTAAATAACTGTGCTGAGGACCTACTCCAGGATAATCCAAGCCACTGGCAACAGAATAAACCCGCAGAGGATTACCAGAATCATCCTGCAAAAGATAACATTTAAAGCCATGGATCACTCCTGCTTTGCCCAGAGTCAGAGTAGCTGCGTGATCTGCTGTTTCCAAACCCAGACCAGCCGGTTCTACACCAAAGATATTTACATCTTCATCCGGCAGGAATGCAGTGAACAGCCCAATAGCATTGGAACCACCACCCACACAGGCAACCAGGTTATCTGGTAACTTGTTGTACCTGGCAGCAAACTGTTCTTTCGCTTCTTTGCCGACAATCTCCTGGAAATCTCGGACCATCATTGGGAAAGGATGAGGTCCTACCACAGAGCCTATCGCATAAAATTGATCTACAGGATCCTGAAGATAAGCTTTAAAAGCAGCATCTACAGCATCTTTCAATGTTCTTGTTCCCTCTGATACAGTATGTACTTTAGCTCCCAGGATCTTCATCCTGATGACATTGGGATATTCCTTTTCTACATCTACCTCACCCATATAAATCTCGCAGGGAAGGCCAACCAGTGCAGCTGCGGTTGACAAAGCCACGCCATGCTGTCCTGCACCTGTTTCTGCTATAAGTTTCTTCTTGCCCATGTATTTGGCCAGCAGGGCTTCACCCAGGCAATGATTAATCTTATGAGCTCCGGTGTGATTCAGGTCTTCTCTTTTTAAAAAAATCTGGGCTCCTTTACAGTTGCGGGATAAAGATTCTGCATAATAGATCGGACTGGGCCGCCCTGTGTATGATTGATTCAATTCCTGAAGTTCCAGTTTGAATATCGGATTCTCCTTCAACTTCAAATAACTTTCTGTGATCTCATCGATTATAACTTGCAGTTCTTCAGGTAGAAAGCTACCTCCATACGTTCCAAAACACCCTTTTTGATCTGGCATATCCAAAACCATTTCTCTTTTTGCTGCTAATTGCTTCTGCATTTTTTTCTCCTTTTCATATTGTTTTTTTTTTTTGAAAACTGATTTATAAAATTATAATTCCCTCCTTTCTCTCTAGATTTTAAGGATTCTGCATAATTAAAAAATGCCGTCATTCTGAAGTTTCTCCCAATAAATTTCTGCTGAAGAATCTCATTAAAGCGAGTTCCTTCCTGAGAACAACATGGAAGAAAACGTCAGGAAGACGAAAACAATCTATTATGCAGAACTCATTCTATATTTGATAAAAAAATGCCGCAGTTCCTGTTCGAAACCGCGGCAAAAAAAAACCGCGGATAGTGTTTCCACTACCCGCAGTTAACTTTGTATTATCAGGTCAGTGGAACTCTCAGTTCCACCACCAGTTATTTAAACAAATATTTATTTTTTCTATTTTCATGTGTACAAAAAAGAAATTTGCATAGAACAAGGCAAGAAAAATATTTTCAGAGAACCTGAATTCAGGTTCAATTTCTGCCTTCTACCTCTCCTCTTAAATTCAGGGAGAAAGTTGGTGAATCAGAGCAAAACTACGCTGCCCCGCTTCTATCCTACCAGTTTCAGGAAGATTCCTGTCCACGCATTCTCTGCCGGTCGACAGCTTTTAATACTTTCTTGCGAAATCTCATATTGTGCGGAGTTATCTCCAGCAGTTCGTCATCCTCGATGTATTCCAATGCCTGTTCCAGCGAGAATTTTCTTGGTGGTACCAGCTTCACGGTATCATCGGAACCTGCAGCTCTTACGTTTGTAAGTTTTTTTCCTCGTACAATATTTAAAACCAGATCGTTATCCCGCGAGTGTTCGCCGATAATCATGCCTTCATACACTTCCGTTCCGGGCTCTACGAACATAATTCCACGTGGTGCAAATGCATTCAATGAATAAGCAGTTGCAAAACCTTTTTCCATGGCGATCAATGCTCCTCGTTTCTTCTGGGGAATCTCACCTTTGAAGTATTCATATTCATAGAAACTGTGATTTATCACTCCAGTTCCGCGTGTGGAAGTAAGAAATTCATTCCTGAATCCGATCAGACCACGAGCTGGAACTTTATACTCCAGGCGCGTGTAGCCGTCTGTTCCCTGCACCATGTCCAGCATTTCACCTTTACGCAAGGATAGCATTTCGATGACTGTTCCGGCAAAATCATTGTCGGTATCAACCATTACCAGTTCGATAGGTTCTGTCTTTTTCCCTTTCAATTCACGGAATATAACTTTTGGTTTGGAAACCTGAAATTCATATCCTTCCCGCCGCATATTTTCTATCAAAATGGAAAGCTGCAGCTCTCCCCTGCCTTTTACGATGAATTCATCGGGAGACGATGTTTCTTCCAAGACCAAACTCACATTGCTCTGCAATTCTCTTTGCAACCGTTCCAGAATCTTTCTGGAAGTGAGATAACGACCTTCCCGCCCGGCAAATGGAGAATCATTTACCCGGAACTTCATAGCCAGCGTTGGTGCATCTATCTCGATGAGTGGTAAAGGGATCGGATGTTCTTTATCGGCAACTGTTTCACCCACATCCACCATTTCCATTCCTGCCAAAGAAACAATGTCGCCGGCCAGAGCTTTTTTGATCTCCTGTTTCTTTAATTCGACATATTGAAAAATCTTGGAAATTCTGTATAACAAACGCTCGCCGTCCCTTTTTAGAAGAACGATTTCCTGCCCCTGCGAAACTGAGCCATTTTTGATCTTACCGGTTCCGATCTTACCCAGATAATTGTCGTATTCGATAGCTGAGATCAGCATCTGTAAAGGCTTATCTACCTCTCCTACAGAATCGGGAACGTGCTTGATGATAGTTTCGAACAGCGGAATGAAATCGCTATTTTCATCTTCCAGTTCATATTTGGCAATACCGTCGCGTCCGGAAGCATAAACTATCGGGAAATCCAGCTGATGGTCATTGGCATTAAGCTCAATGAAAAGATCGAAAATCATTTCCAGCACATCTTTGGGGCGACTGTTGGGACGGTCGATCTTATTGATCACAACGATAGGACTAAGACCAAGTTCCAATGACTTCTTCAGCACATATTTGGTTTGCGGCATCGGACCTTCAAAGGCGTCCACCAATAAAAGTACACAATCAACCATCTTCATAATGCGTTGCACTTCGCCGCCGAAATCGGCATGACCGGGCGTATCGACGATATTGATCTTGTAATCTTTATAAAATATGGATGCGTTTTTGGAAAAGATCGTTATTCCTCGCTCCCGCTCCAGATCGTTGGAATCCATCACGCGTTCATCTACTTTTTCATTGGCGCGGAAAACTCCCAACTGCTGCAAAGCAGCATCTATCAGCGTTGTTTTACCATGATCCACGTGCGCAATGATCGCTATATTTTTTATCTTCTGCATTTATTTCTCCCAATAGATATCATTCAGACTCGACTTAAGGCAAAGCTTGAGTTGAGGATGAATACAACATCCCTTCTTTGTTGCGACAAAAATTCTGAAAGGCTATTTAAGGCAATGTATTTCGTAAGTTATTATTTATAAAAGCAAAGATCCAGACTGGACTTCCCCTGATAAGAGAAGCTAACTCCTGAAGCAATTCAGAAGTTGGTTTTGTTAAATCACAATCCTCTCAAATATTCCGGCTTCACATTCTCCGGATGGTCAAGAGCATAATTTATCTGATGAAGTATCTTTTCGCGATCCCGGCTGAGACGACCTTTGACAGGCAGGTAATTGGAAGCATGATTACTACGGAAAACACAATTTTTCACTTCGTCATTTATGTTCTCGATCAATAGTTTCATCTCCTGCATAATACCGATTGCCGTCTGCGGGGTCAAGGTTCCTGCTTCTGCATCTCTCTTTACATCTGAACCATCTGGAAACATCAAAGCCAGACAGGAAATATACCAAACTGGCAATGGTCCTTCCTTTACAACATGAACCGGGCTGGCTCTATTCACCAGATTTGCCGTGTCCAATATATGTTGTTCTGCCAATTTCACGTCCCGGCCTGTTAAACCCAGAATGATCGTGCCGGAAGGTGTGATGCCTGCTTCAAAGCATTTATGAAATGACGCCACGATCTCATCTGCCGTCACTCTCTTACCCGCTTTGGCCAGCTGCTGGTCGTTGCCACTCTCGATGCCGATATAAACGATCTCCAATCCTGCTTCCTGCAGAGAGCGTAACTCCGCATCGCTTTTGGCTAAAATATCTTTGGCATGAGCATAAGTTCCGATGCGGTTTAAGCGGGGAAACAACTTAGTGGCATATTCGCACAACTCATGAAGTTTATGAAAGCTTATCACCATGGCATTGCCATCCAGAAAGAACATTTTGCGAACATCAGCTCCATAAACCTTCCTGGCAGTGTCCATATCTTTCTTGATATCAGCCAGATCCCGAACTTTGAATTTCTTGAGATTGGCAAAACAGAAACTGCAACGGTAAGTGCAGCCTTCCGTAACCTGGATCAGCAGGCTGTTCGCCTCACTGGGCGGCCGGTAAACCGGTTCTGAATAATATATTCCGTGGAGATGCATAGTTTTCCTTCTTTCTAATACTTCTGAAAGTATTGCATTTCTTTTCCTTTGTATTTTTTTAATAATTCCAAATTTGATTTCCTTTTTAGAATATCATCTGTCAAGCTCAAAACATTTTCTCAATTTGAAATGTGAATGATGAGAGAAAAACTGGAAGAAGTTGATGGGTTAATGAGTTGATGTGGAAAATCGTGTAAGAGTTTATGAGTAGAAGAGGATATATGGAAATTTTTTTAGTCTAAAATCCCGACTTAAAGCAAAGCTTGAGTTGGGGATGAATAAAAGATCCCTTCTTTGCAGCGGCTAAAGTTCTGAAAGGCTATTTAAGGTAATCTATCTTGTTAGTCTTCATTCGTTTCGACAACCTTTCAGCCTGCTAAGAATTGAGCAATTCAGCATTTCAGCAACTCAGAATCCCAGAGTCTCTCTTCACGATCTGGCAGATCAAGTTACTTTATTTTTCCGTTTTTTTACCTGAAACTGAATCATTTTTTCTACCAGCCAGGATATTAATCTTTTGAAAATATTTATCTTCACCGGAATATGATAAGATTGCTTTTTAATTTGGCTGTAATATTGAAAATCTCTGGGTGAAAATTCCTTGATTTTCTCGCTGGTGAGAAATGTCTTTTGGGCCCGAAACTGAATTAGCTGGCTTAGTTTTGGCGACCAGTTTTCTGCTTTCATTTGCTTATGAAATTGCCGGGCAGTTTTAATAATTCTTTTGTCTCCGGTTATTTCTTTTTTTTCTTTATCGGGCGGTGTAACAATACCCAATTTCGTTACTGAACGCATTCCCCACATTAGCGATACTTTTTCCAGATAATTAAGAACAGATTTCAAATCCATCACACCGGTAGTAGAGATTATCATACTATGTTGATGGTAGAGCTGTGGACGATGACAAAGAAATGAAAATCGATCGATGAAATTTTTCATCAGACCTGTTACTTGCGAAACATAGACCGGAGAGACGAAAATTATACCATCAGCTTCTAGCATTTTGCTAAATATATCAGCTGCGATATCATTGAGAGGACATTTTTCTTCCCCATAGAATAAACACACATGACAACCCTTACATATCTTCAAATCGACTTTGTTCAGAAAAATATATTCGAAATTATAATCTGCCAGTTTCTGCAAAGCAGTTTCAAATTGTTTTGTAACCAGAAAGCTGTTCTTGCGGCGTGCACTGCCAAAGATCACTAATATTTTCATTAATACCTCCTAAAAAATATTGTTGAAGAAGTGAATATAAATATCAATGATTTAAGTGGTCTCCTGGAAAAAGATAAGCTACAGATAAAAAATGACTCCAAACAAAAGTTCAGAGTCATTCAATATATTCAAATTTCTTATTTAGAAGTTCCAGGCTATTCCCAAACCAAGTGAAATATAGTTAAGATCACCTTCCGAAGTAATATCCAAATCGTCGAATTCCACTTCGCTTGTAAGAGTATTATATCTTACTGTTGGTTGAAGAGAAATTTTTGGACTGATCTTATAAACTATGCCAGCACCAAGCTGGAAACCTAAAGCATGATCACTATCACCAATAATATCATCACCATCTTCTAATTCTACATGTTTATAAGTAGCAGCGCCTTCCAGCAAATAATGAAATGAATAACTTGCAAAGGGATGAATAAATCTTACACCAAGATCATAACCGGTTTCTTCAAAGTCAAGATCATTCTCACCAGCAAAGTTTGTCCAACTCCAACCTGTAAAGACATCCAGATGTGGCATAACCCGGTAGGCAATTCTTGCATCCACTCCGATTCCACTTTCCAATTCGGCATCATTAAAATCACCAGTTGGCATGTTCATAGCCGGCCTTAGTTCGATTGTCCAGTTTTCGCCAAACGCCAAAGTACTGAAACATAATATCAGTACAAATACAAATGCTAATTTAGTTTTCATGTATCCTCCTTCTGTATTTTTTACTAAATTTAACACTATCAAAAAAAAATCAACCTTTCTCGATGTCAACCATTTTTTTTTAATATTTTTCTTTTAGAATGGATATTTTCAATAATGTTAAATACTATATATTTCATATAAATACAGATTTTCATGATTACTTTTAAAAAATTTTTTACTGTGTATTTTTAGTTTAATGAAAAGTATTCAATAAGCATTTTTAAATGATGAACAAGACCTGCGGTAAGATTTAACAATATCTACTGAAATAAAGAAAATTCTTAAATTTGACTATCATCGTGGCAGAGCCAAGGTATATTTCGCCAAATTTATTTCGGCAAGCTGAAAATCGAATTTTCCTTATTTACCCCTCTCCGGCAACTGCCGGATCTCCCCTCAAACAGGGGAGAAAATTTGGAAAACCCCGATGCAGAGCAGCGAGGAATTCTTAGATTAAAATAATTTGACACCTATGGATAAATTTCGAATATCTGATCTTTAGATATTAGGATTATTAAAATCTATCCAAATGGAGGTGGAAATGTTTCGGAAGATCGCATTTCGAATTGCGGTTTTGGTGCTGTTGAGTTTGTTGATAAACGGATGTCTTACAACTGAGAATAAGCTCTATAGTTTTAAGATCAATCCTGATGGTTCTGGCAGTGGAACGGTAATTTTTGAAAACATCGTATCTGAAGAAGATGAAGGTAAAGATGTCTCATTTGATGACTTTGGTGAGCTGATAGACGATTACGTAAATGGTACAGTTTTTGAAACTGATAACCCTGGCTACAACATTAAGCGCAAAGAAATCTATGAAGAAAACGGTAAACTTTATGGAAAGTTTGTATTTACTTTTGATAATCTGGAAGATGCTGGATTTTATCGTTATGAAGATTGCAGCTGTGCTCCTGTGATGTACTACATGGGTTCTTTAAGCGAAACTCTGCTGGATACAAATGGTAATTATCTGGGTTATGATCGTGATTTCCCCATAATTGTTTGGCCGGCAAATGCAACTGAATTCTCATTTAAAACAAACGTGAAAGAAGATATGAGTGATGCTCATAGTTTGCTACCTCTTTATAAAACCTGGAAGGAAAATCAGTAGATTTTTTTTTGATTTTTTAATTTTACTGCGGAACTTCGGTTCCGTTTTTTTATTCAGCAGATCAGCGTGTCAGCATTTCAGCAGTTCAGCGTCTCGGCATCTCATAGTCCCAAAGTCACAAATTCACAAAGTCTCACGATCTCCCTGTCTCACAATCACAAAGTCCCACAGTCTCAAAGTCTCCCAGTCTGCCTGAGGCGGATAAATCTCACTTCTCGCAGATCACGGCGCAGTTCTTTCACTTTTCTTTCACTTCGAAGCCGGATCATCTTCCCTCAAATCACGGCGCAGTTCTTTCACTTTTCTTTCACTTCGAAGCCGGATCACTTCGAAGCCGGATCATCCAGCGGAATATTCAATTCTTCCGTTCCCGATACAACAAAACGTCCATCGCGAATTATATCGAACTCTTCCCCATTTTCTGAGATTGCAGTGATGAAATCCAGATCTTCGTATGGAAGAGTGATATCTGTATGACAATTTGTATAAGCTTTATTGATATCCTCTTTCCTGAGAGCACTGCGTTCATTTTCACGCGCGATTATCTCTTTGTTGTCGATAGGATTGAAAACTGCAAAATCTTCTTCAAAGCTGAAGCAGGTATCACCGATGGCAAAATGCGGTCCCATTTTTTCCACGATGAGAATCGGTAATAAAGGCAGAATATCAAACTTCTGAGCCATCACATAAGCTTTCGTATTGGTTCCAATGGCAAATTCCCCGATCGGTAGAGTTTTGTGTGGGAAAAGCAGATTTTCTTCGATGTATTTCTTGTTATCTTCTTCGTTATCAAAGTTTGCACAGGAATGTTCTTCTACATAACCATCTTTGAATTTCAAATTCAGATCGATAAATTTAAGGTCTTTCAGGAAAGTTTCTTTCAGGTGCAGAGTTCCATTTGTATCTTTTAGAACTGGTGAGGTAAATACTTCGCCTACAGGAATGTTCACATCTGCACCACAGTTCACGAAATTGGTCTGTCTGGCAGGATCGCTAAGTTTATGCATTTTAATTTTGATGTCTGTCAAATTACCGTTTTTACCTTTCACATGAACAAATTCCGCTTTGTCCAGAGTATCTACAATATGCTGTTGAATTTCTTCGTGTTTGATCGTATCCATCATATTGATGCCGATGGTTTCTTCGAAAATTTCTTCGAATTGATCGCCTATTTCCGGAAGTGGAAAACCAACGATACAGAAACTTGATTTGCTGCGTGGAATGTACTGATCTATTATCTGACGGAATGTCATGTTTTGCTTTTGGGAAAGCTTCTGCTGCTCTGAACTCAGTTTCAAGCAGTCTGCTTTCGATTTTGGTGCAAAAGGTTTTTCACCAAACGGATCAAAATAGATCGGTCCGGCATATTCTTTCATAAAATCTCCGCAGGCTTCAGCAGCTTCCTTCTGGGCTGAATTTATAATTTCCACAAATTTTTCGTTCATATACAGAGCATTGTCAAAACGGTGATCGTAACGATATTGTTTATTGGGATTAGTTGTGAAGATCATGGATAGTATCGGTTTCAGGTTTACTTCTTCCAATTTCTTGATAAGAGTTTTTACGATCTTTTCCTGACCTAAATGATAGAATAATCCAACTGATTTTTTGTTGCTGATATCCTTTTTAGCTAGTTCAAAGCCGCGAATAAATCCTTTTGTGATCGCCTCAGCCAGTACATCGATCCTGGATTGCGGATATTCCATCAAAAATTCAGCAGTATTTATTTCATTGGCAGTGATATTCCTGCCATACTGATACAAGTAACGAATGTCATTAAGATCTGCATTCTGCACGATTTTCTGGTAGATTTCTGTATCTGCATGATAGTTGAAAGTAAGATATCTTCTTTGTGCTTCAACATCTTTGGTAGTAAATATCCTGGTTGAAAGTTTTTTAAATTCATCAGGATCAACATCACCATTCTGCAACATATCAACAACATCTATAAAAATCTTGTTCCACTTCTCCATTTGAAAGCGAAGATGCTGAAAACTGTAAGTGGTATAACTGCGATAATTTACATAATATGCAGATAAAGCAGAACCCATTTCCTGACCGAATTCTTTTACGCAGAATTCTGGATTTGCATAACTTTCTTCGTAGTTTTCGGGTAGAATCTCCTGATAGAATTCTCTGTTAGTTTTCTGCAGAACTTTAAGATCATTTTTTCTGTGATAATCATCAGTCAGTTCACTTTCCAGTTCCGAGAAATAGAGAATTTTATCTGCTATCTGAAATAGATAATTTCCATATTTGGAATCGTCATCTTTCAGCTTTTCCCAAATCGTTTTGATCTGCTCGAGAGTTTGAAGAAAACTTTTCTCGATCTTCTGATTTTGCTGTTTTACTAATTCATTATACGACATTTTTCCTCCGATTTATATTTTTCAATTTTTCCGTATTGTCCCCCTTCATAATGGGGAACCAAAGGGGGTTTTCATTAACAAATCATTAATTAAATTAAAAACCCCTCTGTCCTGCTGTTGCTGGACTTCTCCCCTTTAGAAAAGCCTAAGGATGACGTTTTGCACACAAAGCCACAACCAAAATGGGGAACTTGATTTGTCATGCTGAGTTCATCGAAGCATGTGGCAAGCCAATATTAACAATGCCATATCCTTCGATATAATCCGGCAAACCGAATCACTCAGGATGACTTTTTCACTTCTATAATTCTTTCAATTGTTCTTACGTTCCGTTCTAAAACTCAAAACCGTATTTCTTAAAGACTTCTCTCATTTCTTCAGGATTTTGCAGCCATTGTCCCCATTTGCGGGAAATGTGTTCCGTCCAGCTATAAGTTTTTCCATCGAAAGTTTCTTCTCTATTTTCATTTTCCAGCTTTATCATGATTTTGCCACCTTTGTAATAATCCTGTGCCACGTAGCCATCATCCATCACATTCATAGCATTGGAAATCTGCTCTTCTGTAAATTCAGGATATTCACCTTCATAACAGGCACAATCCATTGGATAACGCGGACGAACAGGTGGATTTTCATCTGGATAACCCACGGAAATTCCCACCAGCGGAAATACTTTTGCTGGAAGCTTAAACTTTTCGATCATTTTATCGGCATTGAAAGGCACGAAACCAAGATAGCAGGTTCCAAGCCCTAAACTTTCTGCAGCAATCACCAGATTCTGCGCTAAGTAACAAGCATCCTGAACTCCAAACATGAACATAGCCAGATCGCAGGAAACCAGATCCCAATTACGTTCCTTCATAACTTTCTGCATGCGATGAAGATCCACGCAAACAATGAAAAAAAGAGGTGCTTTAAAAGGATGTTTTGCTTTATCTCGTGATAAAATCAAACTTCCCAATTGACCGGCAAAAGCGGCTTGCTGTCCTGCTTTGACGATCGTTTCAATCACTTCTTCCGAAGGTACTTCGTCGGTGTAATTGCGAATCGATTTGTGATTCATGAGAATATTAATTGTTTCATTCATTTTTTTACCTCAACCAAAAGTTCGTAATGGAAAGATATAGAAAAATAATTGTTAATAACACTACGATAACAATTTTAATTTTCTTCTTTCTGGAGGAAATATTTTGCCAATCCTCAAAATCTCTCCATTTCTTTTTATTAACTAAACCGACTGTCATTGAAATAAATCCTAAAAAAGAAAAAACTAAGTATTTGATTGCTATTCCGAGAATTATAAAAAGAACGCCTAAATAGAAATAGACTTTAAAATTTGTTAGTTGATCACCGTATTTATTTCTTAAATACAAAAAAATTAAAAATAGTACTAAAAGAAATAATCCTAATGCTATTATAAAAGTAAAATCCATAACTTATCCTTTACTTTGCCCCCTTCGTCTCGTCGCGGCGTAATGCAATGAAGACGGAAAGGAAGAATCAAAATTTATCCCGTGGAATCCTGTGGACATTCCACTGAGAGGGCTTTGTTTATTTATTTAAAATCTTAATCGAACTTACCAAACCCCTCTGTCCCGAAAGCTTTCGGGACATCTCCCCTTCCAAAGGGGAGTTGATTTCTCGTTTCAAAACTCCTGTCTGGCAACGCAATTTTATTTCGAAACTCCTGTTTCTTTTTGGAAGCGACTGCGTCGCCTGGCATTCGGCAGCTGCCGTATGCACTCCAAATTCTGTATTCTCCATCATTACTTTCCCAGAAGTTCTTTCAAGTTATCCCTCACCAGTTTTGGGTAAGTTTCTTTCAATTTTGGCCACCATCCTTCAGATTTTCTAATCTTCTCAACTTTCCCACATCTCCCCCAAGAATCTGTGAAAGAAGGTGCGGGAAAGTATTAATTCACATCACATCAAACGTATAACTGATCTTCAGAAAATACGTCAAGTCCCGATAATTTTCGATGTAATCCCGAGCTGCAATTGGACTGATCTTTTCTTCCGTTCCTGTTGCACCAAGGTAGATCGCAGTTTGCGAACTTGGTTTGTAAGCAAACAACGGATAAACACTTATACGATTAGGATTGGCTTCCGCTCTGATCAGATCATGATTGATGGCTTGCGCTATGAGACGAACCCAGAAATTCTTGTGGAACTGGAATTTTGCTTTCACTTCATAGGAACGGGCAATGTATTTGTCTTCCGTTTCATGATATTTCTGCTTGAATTCAAGATCCAGCAGATTGTTCGGTCGCAGTTGAACAGTATTCTCATATTTATAGAAATCGCCGAATTCACCTTTGAGAGTATCAAAATTGTAATAAACGTTCACGCCATCCACCAGAAGCGTTTCCAGCTTGATATGTTTTGTCAGTTCATATTTAAGGCTCAGCCAGGGATAATGGGTGTAATAATCTCTGCCGTAGAAATGATCCATGATCACCTCAAAACCGGTCCAATATTCAAAAGAGTTCATCAGGATAGCGCCGTTCATGATCTCCCAGTAATGCGATTTCACATCCTGCAGGTCGAAAGCATATTTGATATTCTGACTGGAAGCTATTTCCATATAGCGGATCAGATCTTCGTCTGTATCAGCATGAATCTGATATTCCAGACGATTATTGTACTTCACAAAATCCACATCGTCCAGAAAACCCAGATCGGCGCGGAAATCCTGCGAAACCGCTTTGAATTCGTTGTTGATAAACCAGGTCCCGTTATAGAAATCCAAATCTACAGCAGCAGCAATTCCATTTTTGGTTTCTTTTTCCTGCTGGCTGTTTTCGGTGTCATTCGTAGAACCTACAACCTGGAAATCTGCATTCACAGCTTGAGAAAAGCGCTTATTAGCATCGAAACTTAGAACCATATTGTTCATATCATCAAATCTTCGTATAGCTGCAGCGCCACGCAGAAATCCGTTCCCGCCGAATTTACGGCAAAGGCTGGCAAAGCCAAAAATTGTGTTTTCCGTTTTGTTTTCATAGCTGTTGTTCCAGAAGAATCTTCCTCCCGGCACATCCTTATCTACTGCTGCCAGCGCAAAAACCGATGTGCTGCCGAACGAACCGGAAAGTTTGGCTCCGGCAATGGGATTTACGATCTGGCGAGTGTAGAAGATATTCACATCGGTTTGGAACGGATTCGTCTGCTCGATGAAGAAGGGACGCTTTTCCTGATAATAACGCGGATAGCGGTCATTCACATCGATTTCCAAGCCGTCTGCTTCGATTATATTGAAATCGGGATTGAAAGTAAATCTGGTCATCAAGCTGGAATTCGGTTCATAAAAAACATTCAGTTCCGATTCCAGATTTTTATCGGTTTCCTCTGCATCTGCAACTTTATCTTCAAATCTGTTATAATCTGCAACAAGAGCTGGAATGAGCTTCAGATTGCGGTTGGTGGGCAAATCCGCAAAACGGATCACGGCATAATTATCATAATAATTTCCGCCGCCCCGCTGAACCTTGTGGCTGGATATTTCTTCCGTGCCGGCAGGAATCAATCGTTTGCAGAAAAATCCCCATTCTACGTTCCGGCCGCTCTTGTATTTGATGCTTTCCAGAGGCAGCATGATCTCCAGCGAAAAACCGTAGTCGGTTTTCTGAGCTCTGGAAACATAATAAATATCGATTGTCGTGTCGATCTCTTCCAGCACGATTCCGTCCGCCTGTTCCCCATTGGCATTGCAGCCCAGATAATAAGCGCGTTCATTGCTGTGGAATGTATCCAGATAAAAATAGCAGCGGTCGGTTGTATAGATAGCATCACGGCTGCAATGATTATCGCGCATTCTATTCAAATCATCGAAATAGAATTTTGCCATCAAGTAGATCTTCTGGTTATCATACATTAGACCGATTTCCGTTTTTTCGGATGGCTCGGTGTTATCACCAGGCGATGTTTGATAAAACTCATCATGCCAGTAGGCATCAGCCCATTCACCTTCACTGATCGCTCCATCGATAACGGGAGGAACGTTCGCGAATGGTATCTCGATCAATTCTTTGGCTGACAGCGAGATAACTGCCAGTAAAAATATAAAAATTGTTATATGTTTTTTCATATGATTAAAACCCCTCAACGGCTAAAGCCGCATCTCCCCTTCCAAAGGGGAGCTTTTTTTCTCGTTCCTAAACTCCAGTTTGAGAACGCAATTTTAATATCGAAACTCCCGTTTCATCATGAAAGCGATTTTGTCGCTTTGCATCAAAAAATTGCTGCACTCCAAAAAGACTTATTTTCCGGAAATCGTAACTCCACCAAACTTGATCCAGGGATAGATCTGATAGCCGGGATTTTCTCGCTCTTTGGAAATCTGCTTTATATTCATCAACATTTCCACCAGATTTCCAGTGATCATGGTTTCATTGATGGGATACTTGATCTCACCATCTTCGATGAAATAGCTATTCTTTGCCACACCACTGAAATCGCCATTATCGCTGGGATTTCCACCACTGAATCTGCAAAGCAGAATCCCTCTTTTTGTAGATTTTATCATTTCATCAAAAGAAGTATTTCCGGGCTCAATAATGTAACAGCCGCCGCTGTTCACTGCTCTTCGCAAGCCGGTTTTATTGGCACCATACAATCCCAGAAGAAAACTTTTCAACACACCTTTTTCGATGATAGTGAGATTTTTTGCTTCGTATCCGTCATTCGTGATCGAGTAGCGGCTGGCCAGTTCCTCCGAAAGTGGATTGGAATGGATCGTCAACTTCTCAGACGCAATTTGTTTATCCAATTTATTTTTGTAAACCGAACTACCTTTGATCATGTTGTAATCACGAATATAACTGAAAACACTTCCAATCACATTATTCAAACATTCCGGAGAAAATATCACATCACCTTCAAATTTTCCCGCAATAGTATGCATCACCGTTTGCTCTGAAGATTGCTTTATAAGCCTGTCTATGCTGCTGCATTCACTGAATGGCTTATTCAGATCGTTCGAAACATGAGCTGCATAATTGAAGGAAGAAGTTTTTTGTCCATCTCTGGTAGTGAACATCACAACGAATTGATAGCTTCCCTTTTCTATCTCAAAATAAACATTATTGGAATTTGCATAAAAACTAAGTTGTTTATTGAAACTGAAATTGATCTCTTCAATTATTGTTTTTGGATAATGCTTTTTTGCATAATCCATGAATTCTGAAAGTCGGAAATACATTTTATCCAAATCCGGTTTTTGGGGTCCATGACTGAAATTTTTATGTGGTTGTTTTTCGGCAATATCATTGGCTGGATCAGGATTGGAAGAATTTGCCATTTCCATTACCTGAACTGCTGCTGCTTCGATTGATTTTTCATCTGCTTTATTTATGGAAATGCTGCCTTTTCTATCATTCGCCATACCAATTAAAGTAATATCTGTATCAAAATTTGTACGGAACAGACTGATCTCTCCGGAAGCAACGTTCAATTCATGCATTTCCGATTTTGAACAATAGCATACAGCTTTTTCTGCACCTGCATTCTGCAATACCTTCAAACTATATTTTGCCAGATTTTTCATTATTTCCCTCCTATGTTCACACGACACTTGATAGCAGGACCACCCATTCCAACCGGAATTGGCTGTTTCTTACCGCACATTCCGCTGCAGTCCCAGCTCATATCATCCGAAACCATTGAGACAGATTTGAGAACATCAAATGCCACTCCACTTATCGTTGTATCTTTGATCGCTTTACCAAGTTTGCCGTTCTTGATCTCGTAGCCCAGCTGCACACCAAACATGAATTCGCTGGTGCTGTCTGCCTGTCCATTGTAGGATTTCATCAGATAGTAGCCATCTTCTATCGATGCGATCATGTCTTCCAGCTTACAGGTTCCAGGTAGGATAGCTGTATTTCTCATGCGAACCAGCGGCTCATCATTGAACCGATATGCACGGGCATTTCCAGTAAGTTCATGACCAAAATAAAGTGCTGTATCTTTATTGTTCATGTAGCTTTGCAGTACGCCATCCTTGATGATGACTGCGTCCTGAGCCAGAGTTCCTTCATCATCTACAAACACGGGAACCGGGCAAATTTGACCAAATGCTTCATTAGCAAAATCAACCAGATTTACAATTTCGCTGGCTGCCTTTTTGTTCATGTAATCAGCAGCCACACTGCCACCTTTTACGATGTCAGACTCAGTTGTATGTCCGATGGCTTCGTGAGCTAAAATTCCAGCAAGTTCCGCATCCATGATCACATCATGCATTCCAGCTTTGGCATATATTCCATCTGCTTTGTTCACCAAATGTTCATATTGTGTTCTGATACCGTCAAAAAGAACGGCAGGATCATCAAAGTTATCTTCAAATTGACCAAAGCCGCCATAAGATTGGAATAAATCGTAGGGCTTACCATCTTTTACCAGGGTAAGTACAAGATAAACTAAACAGCGGGGGATCATTGAATAGGAATAAGATTCGTCGGATGTTATCAGTGTTTTTTCCATATCTAAGGCTGCCAGAGTAATTGCGCGAGATGTAAGGTCAGGATATTTTTCTATAATATGATCGTCTATTTCTTTTAGAAATTCGATCATTTCCTTCTGGCTTTTCTTTGGTTTTGTTGTTGTGAAATCTTTACTGAGACTTGCCTTCCTGGAAATGAGTTCACTTTTCTTATCCTGTTGTTTACTACTTAAAAAAACAGCATTATCAGTTGCAGTATTTATAACTTTTTTCACAATCTCATCCGATATAACAGGATCCGAAGCAAAACCCCAGCTGCCGTCTTTGTAAACTCGGGCACTCACACCACCTTCGCTGGATCTATTATTACTCATCACATCACCTTTTACCAGTGAAATTCTTGTATTGCGATTTTCCTGAATACGCAGTTCAGTATATTCAGTAAAAAATTTTCTGTACTTCTCCAATTCTTTTATTATCATAATTCCTCCATTCTTCAACTCCTGCCAGAAATATACTGACAAAAACCAAAATTGATCGGTCCCAATTTTGTCAATTCACAGGGAAACTCAGCGCAATCGAAACACGTGCGTACTTTTTTTTCTACCGCACAATGTTTAACTTTACATGGTCCCGTCAATTTGGGGGTACAACCTTCATTCCCATTTGGACAGATTTCTTTCTGCATTCTGGGACATTTTTCGCAGGCAATTCCGCAAACACTAATTCTCATAATACCTCAAATAAATTTACAATTTTCTTTTAATTAAGCAAAGTGTGTGCCAAAATGCTAATTGTAAGAATTGTTTTAACTTAAGGTTTTCTGAACCCGACTGGAACAGTACGTTTTTGTACAGATATGTCCGCCAGCGAACGCTATCGCAGTCACAAGAATTATTAATTGCAAAGATAAATAAAGAAAATTCTTAAATTTGACTATCACCGTGGCAGAGCCAAGGTGTATTTCGCTAAATTTATTCAGCAAGCTGAAAATCGAATTTCCATTATTTACCCCTCTGCCTTCGGTATCTCCCCTCAAACAGGGGAGAAATTTCGGAAAACCCCGACGCAAGCGTCGAGGAATTCTATTGATTAAATTGTGATAATTTCTTTCATTCTCCTCTGATAACAGGTAGTCTGGCTTTGATCCAGTCTTTCAAACCACCAGCATATTCCTGAACATCGGTGTAACCCAATTTCTGCAGCTGAACTGCTGCATCTGACGACGATGTTCAGCCCGGGCCAGTGCAGTATACGACGATTTTCTTTCTTTATCAGGAATCAATTCGCCCGCCAGTTCATCAAATCCATCCAGTCGAATAGGTAAATTGATAGAATTCGGTATGTGTACTTTTGCATGATCAGCAGGACGCAGCGCATTTACCAATGCAAAATGTGTTTTTGAATCCAGCAGTCTTTTAATCTCTTCTTTTTCGATCAGCTTCATGTTTTTACTCTCCATTTATTTATGCTGTATAATCTGAGCTCCCTCTAAAAAGTATCAAAAAAAAACCTTTTCAATAAATATGAATTTTTTCATATTGAATCCATAAATAAGTGAAAAAAGGTATTGGTAATGTTTCGAAAAAATAGCGACCATAAACAAATGGATATATTT
>JAIPJH010000063.1 GCA_021734245.1 Candidatus Cloacimonadota bacterium
TATTTTCTGGCAGGGCAGGGATAAAAATAACCTTGCGAAGGTTTTAAAAGCTAGAAGCTCGAAAACCGTTCGCAAGGTAGAATTTATACTTTGCGTTCTTTCCGGTTAAAACGTCGTTACATCCACAAAATTGAAATCATCGATCAGAAGTGTCGGGATTTTGGCGTAATATTCCTGCTGAACGACAGGACCCATGGCCAGAATGCGTTTGGTGGCATCATGCAAAATTTCGTTCCAGCGGAAATTGGTAACCGATTTCTGGATTTTACCGTCTTCAAAATACAGTACTCCGTCACGCGTCAATCCTGTCCATTCACCCACTTTACGATCTATCGGACGAATGTACCAGAAGTTATTCACGATCACGCCGCGCTTCACCATTTTCATCATTTCGGCTTCGGAAGAATCACCGCCATCCACCACGATATTGTAAGGGCTTAATGCTTTATGGCTCTTCAGATTGGCATAATATCTGTCCGATCTCATATTCTTGATAACACCATTTCGAATCCAGTCGATATTTTCGGCAGGTATGCCACCGTTCACAAATTTACTCGCATTCAGTTCCGGATCATCCAGAGTTGAATAAAAACTGAAATCTTTGCCAAAGAATTGTTTGCCGATCTGATCAGTGTAAGGTGTGTGACCTTCATCTGCAGAGCGACGCTCAAAAGTCCAGATCAGATAGAACAACCAATTCAAAACAGCTGCGGGACGCAGGATCACAGGAATTCTGCCTTTTTCCATTGGAACCGGATTGCTCAGGCTATCGAATTGAGAATTAAGCTGAGCGATCAATTTATCCATATTGAAAGTAGCATGATCTTTCACAGATTTAGCAACCTTGGTTTCCACTCCTTCTTTCTTCATGGTCATGGAATGGGAAAAACTGGTAAACTGATCAAATCCTTTAAAGCCGTTTTTGGTTGTAAGCATGCTGTTATTCAAGCGTTTCTCTGAGATTCCGGAAAGTTTTGCACTTTTTCCTTCAGCATTTTTTACACATTTCAGGATATCATCGACGATTTTTTCTACTGTAAGATCAGCTGTATTTTGAGAGTAATTTTCCACATCAGGAAGATCATGAGCTGGTTCGCTGGATATGAATTCAGGATCGGGCTGATTTAATTTTGCTATGCTTTCAGCAGTCTTGATCAGGTATTTAAGAGCATCTTCATCCAGGTTATTGGTAGAAGCTTCTCCTGTTTTATTATCGAAAGCAACGTTTAAATTAACATTCAATTTATTGCCGGTAATATGCTGTGTGATTCCATTCTGAGCAAAGCGTGTAAGTAAATCTTCTGCTCCTGTAACGGTAAATGAAAAGTCATCAGCCGAAACATGCTTCTTCATGAATTCTGCAGCTTTCTGCATTTCTTGTCTGGTAATCATTGTGAACCTCCCACGCGAATTTTACGGAAACGAGCCAAAGCTCCTCCGTGCGTCATTCTACCCCTTTGGCCTGGTTGGCCTTTACCGCAGTTGGTCACGCCGAATGTCTGGAAAAATCTGTCGTCACAAATAGCATCGACGCTGTTCCAGAATTCAGGATTATTTGATTTGTATAAGATCTTTTTGAGTGGGCGCACTTTTTTGCCGTTCTTTATCTCCCAGAACATATCTCCGCCAAACTGGAAATTAACCCGATGCTGATCGATGGAGAATGATCCACGACCTTCGATGTAAACTCCGTCCTCTGTGTCTGCGATCAATTCCTGAGGTGTGAGTGGTTCTTTTCCCGGTTCCAGATAAAGATTGGGAATACGGTTGATGGGAAAGTCAAAATAATTTGTAGCACGATTACAACCTCTGCTCATTTTCAAGTCAATCAGCGGAGCAGTGGCGCGAGTGTTACCATATTCATTTAAAATACCGTCTTTGATGATATACCATTTTTGATTGGGAACACCATCATCATCATAACCGGCAGTAGCAAGTCCGCCTTCCAATGTGTTATTTGCCACGAAATTTACGATCTCTGAACCGTATTGGAAATTTCCGAGTTTTTCGGGAGTGGCAAAACTGATTCCGGCAAAATCTGCTTCCCAGCCTAATACGCGGTCAAGTTCAGTAGGATGACCAACCGATTCGTGCATAGTAAGAGCCATGTGATTGGGGTCCAGCAGAATTGTTTTACGTTCTTCAGCACCCAGAGAACCGGCATGAACTTTCATGATCGCTTCTTCAGCTACCTGAACAGCTCTGTCTGTCAACTTTAAACCTTGAACCCATTCCCAGCCTTTGGCCTGTCCGCCATGACTGTAGGTTCTACTTTGGCTGTCTCCTTCGGCAATTGCTGTGGCTGTAATAGTAGGTTCTATGTAAAGTGTTTGAATATCCAATCTGCTGCCCAGAGTTGAGGCAAAGAATTTTTCATCTTTGCGGCATTCCAACATGAAAACTGCCAGTTTGATCTCAGCGAAATTGAGCATGGTTTTGTTCACTTCCATCATCATTTCCACTTTTTCACCCAGCGGAACATCAAATGGATCGAGACAATAGGGAGTTTTGTAAGAATCGATGTAACCTCTTTCATGCGCCAGAACCAGTCCATCTTCATATTTTACTCTTCTCGACTCCAGCGCAATGGCAAAAGCTTTCTTCACGGTTTCATTTACCGCATCGGCAGTGAAAACATTGTTGTGGGCAAATCCCCAGGCACCGTTTTTGAACACGCGAATTCCGTAGCCGTAAAGTTCGTTCAATGATGTATTCTTCAGGCTCAGGTTTCGCAGGTAGATCATTTCAGTGCTGGATTTTTGAATGCGGATATCAGCATAATCAGCACCAAGCGATTTTGCTGTATCCATGGCCAGTGTTAAAAAATCCACTAAAACCTCCTTAAATTTCATTTTGAAATTTGTAATGAGAAATGTGAAATGGTTGAGTTGATGTCAAATGATTTACAATATTAACCACGAATTGGCACGAATTGCCTCTAATTTAGCTTACCAGACTTCGTGTAATACTACGGCTTGGCAAGCAGATTTACACGGATGAAACTGTTTCTGTTTTTTCGAGAAATCTGTTATGTATCACGATCACTCTTGATCGTGGGAAAACATCTTATCTCGTTCAAGAGTGAACGAGTTACAACTGACATTCTTTCCAGCGAAAGCAACTTTTGATGTGATCATTTACCAGACCAGTTGCCTGCAGATGTGAATAAATTATGATCGAACCCAGGAATTTGAAACCGCGCTTTTTCAGGTCTTTGCTGATGAGGTCTGAAAGTTCTGTTTTGGCAGGGATCTCTGCAGTTTCTGTCCACTTATTTACAAGTGGTTTTCCATTTACGAATCTCCACAGATAATTACAGAAACTACCGAATTCTGTCTGAATTTCAAGAAAACATTTCGCATTATTTATGGAGGCTTCAATTTTTCTTCTGTTACGGATAATACCGGCATTCTTCATCAATTCTTCGATTTTATTTTCATCGTATTTTGCTACTTTCTGCACATCAAAACCATCATAAGCAGCACGGTAATTTTCGCGTTTCTTCAAAATCGTATTCCAGCTCAAACCTGCCTGTGCTGATTCCAGCACTAGAAACTCGAACTGCTTCTGATCATCAAAAACAGGAACTCCCCATTCTTCATCGTGATAGCGAATGTAGAGTTCGTTGGATGTGCTCCAGGGGCAGCGATTCATAGTAGACTCCTTTACTCAATTCCCAAAAATTCATAATAATTTTGCGGATGGATCACTTTCATCGTTTTGGGATTATAACTTTCCTTAAATGGTTTAGGAATTCGCCATTTTACCTGCGGATTCCATTTGATTTCATAAGCTGAAAATTTTTGATTTTCTTCTTCCACATAATCTATTTCACTTTGTTGAAAAGTTCTCCAAAAATAACTCTGAACAAATCGATTTTGATAATTTAATAATTTTTTTCGCTCAGATATTAGATAATTTTCCCACAAGGCACCTCTATCTGTACGTGTATTGATGTCAGAAAAATTACCTATTACAGCATTACGAATTCCGTTATCGTAGAAATATATTTTGCGGCTCTTTTTCAATTCATTTCTAAGATTTTTATTAAACGCAGACAATCTGAAAATTACATAAGTTTTTTCTAAAAGGTCGATATATTTTTCTATTGTCTGTTTGTCAGATCCTACCAATTGACTTAATTCATGGTAATTAACTTCATTTCCAAGCTGCAAGGCCAAAGCTCGGATTATTTTTTCCAAAACTTCCGGTTTCCTGATTGAATCTAAACCTAATAGATCTTTATATAAATAACTTCCAGCTAATGTGCTAAGTTGTTTAATCATTTCCTGAGGTTTGACTACAATTTCTGGATAGCTGCCAAAGACAAGTCGTTGATTTAGCATTTTTATTTCTTCCAGAAGATTTGTTTCTTTTACCATTTCTTGGAAACAAAGAGGATAGAGATGGAATTCATATTTCCTGCCGGTTAACGGTTCGCTAGTTCTATTGGTTATTTCAAAGGCAGATGAACCGCTGGCGATTACCTGTATACCAGGAATTGTATCGACTATAATTTTTATGATTAATCCAATATTTTGAATACGTTGAGCTTCATCAATAAAAACAATTTTATTGTCACCAATTATTGATTTTAGTTTTGACGAAGTGGGTTCTGTAGCCCAAAAAAAAGAGTCAGCTTCATCTCCATTGATAAACAATTTTCTATCTGAATAATTCGTCAATATGTGGTTAATAAGGGTTGTTTTACCCACCTGCCTAGCTCCGATCAGTAAAATAGCTTTTCCTTTGAAAAATAGTTTTTCGATTTGGTTTGAGAGGCATCTTTCTAAAATCATTATTTTCTCCCTAATCCCAAATACACATATATATTTTAGATTACGATCTAAAAATTATATATAAATTTTAGATTACGATCTCGAATATTAAGATTATTATCTTTGTGTCAAGTAAGAAAACTTCAGTTATCTTTATTTATATCAAACGATAAGCTATTATTACACCTCAAACATGATCGAATTGTGATTTCCAATACGCAAATGCTTAATATTTTTTGTCAGTTTATTCAGCAGCAGCAGACCCAGTTCTTCCGGTTTGCTTTCAATGATCAGATCAGGATCTATCTCATCAATATCGTAAATTTCAGAACGGTCGGTAATTTCGACCAGAAGATTTTCATCTTTTTGCTCAAAATGAAAGCTGACAGGTGAATTTGAATCGCTGTTTTGCAGGAAGGCAAAAACTTCCTCACAGGCGAGTTGAAGATGAAATATCTGTGATTTATCTAAATTAAATTTTGGGCTAATTTCATCGATTAAAGTGCGAAGGTCTGTAAGTTCAGATAAGTCATTCTGAAGTTTTATGGAGCGCTTTTTAGCTGGTCTTAATCGCATAATGAAGGTTAAAACGAGAGCTGTAATTCCACCGGTTGCTACACCGTTTTCCAGGAACGGTTTCAGTGAGTCATGGATAAGAGCAGGGAAGAAAAGTTTGAAAGTTGAAATCACTCCCACCGTAAGTGAGATTCCGATGATGATACTGGCATCATAATCGATGCCGCTTTCTGCGATCAACTTGATACCGCTGGCAAAAAGCAGTCCCATAAAAATAAGAGTTGAAGCCGCCAGAACTGGACCGGGAATGAGCGTGAGGCTGTAAACCAGTTTGGGCATGAATGCAAAAACAATCATAAAAAAGCAGGCTGCATATCCGACGGTTTTAGAGGCAACTCCGGTCAGTTTTACAACAGCGATATTTCCTGAATAGGTTGTGTTTGGCATTGTTCCGCAAATTCCGGACAGCATATTTCCTACTCCATCAGCAAACAGGCAGCCTTGAACCGCTTCGTAGTCTACTTTTTTAAAATCAGGTTTGGAAGCATCCTGAGCAATAATCGCATCACCGATACTTTCCACCGTGCTGGCAAAAGTAGCAAACAGAAACGAGAAGAAAACAGGAATATGTTTCATTGAAAGATTGAAATCTGGGAATATCCATTTTCCCTGCGGTAATCCGAACAAGGGATATTGCTTCAAACTGGAAAAATCTGAAATTCCTAAAATAGCAGCTGAGATTACTCCTGCGATTATTCCAATTATCGGGCTCCACAAACGCAGATATTTAGATCCGAAAATGGCAAATGCTAAAGTAAAAATTATCGTAATCAAACCAGCTATCAGGTTTTCACGGGAACAGTAATTTTCCGATCCGGCAGTTCCATTCCACATATCCATCATTACCGGGATCACGCTTATCGCAATTAAAATGATAACAATTCCACCCAGGTTTGCAGTTACCACTTTTCGCACATACCACAAAAAGTAGGAAAGCAGAACTTCTAAAGGGGCAGTCAAGATCGTCATGGCAGCAATCAGCGCAAAACCGCCCATAAATCCGGCAGGAATGGCAGCACCCAGATAAGCGGCAGAAGTTCCCAGAAACAGCAAGTAGCCGGAGCCGATTCTACCAACTTTTTTTATTTGGATAAATGAAGCCACTCCAGTGATAAGCATCGTAGCGAAAGTAAGCATATGCTTCTGAGATGGTGGCATGCCGATAATATTTGCCACGATAAGAACTGCGATAACAGAACCAGGTACTATGAGGACGGCATGCTGCAATCCTAAAAATAAATTCAGTAAAAATGGAGGTTTTTCATCTACTGAATATAATAGTTTTTTAGACAAATTTCACCCCTATCCTAAAATAATCCTTTCACAAAATTAAAGACAAAAATCATCCATTCATAGGAAGCGAAAAATCCGTTCTTAATAAAAAACCAGCTGTTTTTAAAACCACCGATCACAAAAGCGATCAGAACTCCGTAAATAAAAATATTGGCGAAAGTGAGGAAAATACAGGAGAATGTTTTTCCACTTTTGGTGATGTCAGTTTGATGAAAGCCGAATTCCTGCCAGGTAGAAAAAACATGATAGGAAGTAAGAACACCGAGAACTGCAAAATAATATTGATAAAATCGAGCATCCAAAACGAGATAAAGCGGCAAAAGCAGATAAACAAAAGTGGGAAGAAAATAAGGAGCCAGAGTTATGATGAAGTTATTTCCATACATATAAGTTACACCGTTCCCGGTTTCTGATGCCTGGAATCCGGCCGGTTTTTTGAAGAACATCAGACCCACTATCAGGTGAGTAAATTCGTGCTCAAAGGTAGAATAAAAGTGATGTCTTTTGAACCAGATGAACCAGAGTGGAATGTACACTGCAAAGCCGATCAGGAAGAATTTATCGGAAGGCTGATGCAGATCGACATCCTGAACTGTATGATAAAACGCAATGGCATATCCGATGGCAAAAATGATGGAAAGCATGATGATTATAAATTTAAAAACTTTCATAATACTCGCTCCTGAACTTTTTTGTATTGATATTCAGAAGCAAGTTTATTCTGTAAAGAAAATTTTATATTACAGCTTTCCAAAACCTTTTCTCTAAGATTCTTTTCAAAGGTTTCGGAAAGTTGTTGTTATCAATACTTGAGTTCGAAACTATTTCAGTAGCAGCATTTTACAACTTGCTTCCACTTTTCCAGCTTTCAATCTTGCAAAATAAATTCCTGATGAGACTGGTTTGTTGTTCTGATCTGTTCCGTTCCAGGTGACGTTGTACAAATTGCCATATCCTTCGATACAATGCTGCGCATCACTTTCATCCTTCGTAGTACTACGGAGAACGGACAGGATGACAGATAAAGTTTTTAATTTCTGGCCTTTTAGGTTGTAAATAGCAAGTTCGTATTGTTCGTTTTGTTCGATGCTAAGATTAAAACTTATTGTTGTGGATGGATTAAATGGATTTGGATAATTGGTCATTTGTGAATTGGTCATTGGTAATTGATGATTGGAGATTCCTACAACTTGAACATTCTGATTTTCATAAGTTCCGATATCGACAAATTCACCATAAAGCCTGGTTTCACCTGCCAGATCGAGATCAGGTAGAAAACTCGTATCACCCGAGCCGGAATTAACCAGAACAGAATAATCGGCAAGATGATAATATTCATTGTTCACATAAATAAATTCAGGATCGTACTGAATATTGTAAAAGTCATCACATTCCTCACCATTGCGATTTACAGAAGTTATTTCACCAACACCATCATCAAAGCCATGAAAATTTTCTTCTTCATTATTGTAAGAATTGCAGTAAGAAACGGAAGGATCGCAGGAATAAGCATAAACTCCATATTCGCCTAAATTGCTAACAATATTGCTATTTACCATCGTTGCATCAGAATATTTAAAATAGATTCCCCCACCTTTTCCATCAACACAGGTATTGCCGTAAATCGTAAAATTTGCTAAGAATGGTGTAGAATCGTAACAATAAACACCTCCACCATCTTCTTTTGCATTATTGCCGGCGATCAGAACATTTATCATTGTCAAATCAGAGCTGTCATAAATTGTAAAACCACCGCCATCAGTATCATCTTCATAGGTAAAATTGCTTTTACAAATGATATTTTCCATATATCCTGTACAATTTTCCAGATAGATTCCACCTCCCTGGTCATTAAATTCATTTTCATTTACCGTTATATCAATAAAATCCAAAGTTGAATTTTCCAGATAAATTCCACCACCTTGATCATCACTTATATTTTCATTTATCGTACAATTTTCTAAAGTCAAATCTGAGTTGATGCAATAGATTCCACCGCCATCATTTTCATTAGATACATTGTTATTAATCTCGCAATTAATGATTTCAACATGTGATGAATCGGCAAAAATCCCACCACCTTCATCATCACAAATATTACTATTGATCCGGCAATTCTCAATGGTCAGATCAGCGTTGAAACACAAAATCCCACCACCTTCATCACTAGTATCATTATTCATTATTATCAAATTTTTCAAAGTTGGGCTGGTATTTTCAATGATAAGACCGCTATTTCCATCAGTGATAGTAAGGCCAATAATTTCTGAGGAATTAGGTTCTATATCTATCAGGATTGTCTCGTCATCACCACCACCCATGATGATAGTCTGCGAAATGTCAGCATCATCACCAGTGAAAATAAAATTTGAAGCTAGTGTAATATTATGAATATCAAACTCCAGGTGCTCTTCATAAATTCCACGAGCCACCAAAATAGTATCTCCATCTGCCGAAGCATCAATTGCATCCTGGATCAGATCAAAATCGGTTGGGACATTGATAATATTAGCATTTAAAATTACACAAATAAATATTGAGAATAAAATAACGATATACTTCATAATTATCTCCTCAAATTATGGTTCAGTAAATTTCTAAAAAAAACTGAAAACTTATTTAAAATATATTCTCACAAAAAGCCGTTCTCCGGGAGTGATGTATTTTAAGGCATCTTCCATATCATCAAAAGTGATCTCAATTTTGGTGTAAGTATTCACGGTTTCAAAGGAGGAGCTGAGTGATTTAACTTTTTCCATAACTGGAGAGATCGTAACGACTTTTCCCCAGATTTTCTTTTTACGGCCACACAGGATTCTGGCTTTTTGCCCAATCTGTACTTTGTGACGGCTGGAAGAAGTGCCGTAGGCAATTATCCACACATTGCTGAGATCGGCAATTTCCACGATCACATCGCCTTTGTCGATGTTTTCGCCCGGACGATAATTTATATCTGTAACGATTCCAGCGATGGGCGAATCTATTTTCAGGTTTTTTATCTCTTCTTCCAGATCGTTGATATCGGCTTCCACATCATTCAAATCGATCAGATATTTTCCTGCCAGAATGTTGGTATTATTGGAAAGTATATCTTTTCTTGCCTGCAAAAGCTCGATGATCTTCTGGTTGGCTTTCATGGTTTCAAAGGCAACCAGCGAATCACTTCTCAATTCGTAATATTTATCGTGAACATCCCAGAAATCTTCTGTTGCTTTTTCAAAATCGGAATTATTGAGAACGCCTTTATCATACAATTTTTTATTTGCCTCAAATTTCTTTTTACTGCCATCGTGGCGATCTTGCATGAACTGCAGTTTTTCTTTGATCTTGGCCATTTCCAGTTTGGCTTTTTCCAAATCGATCGTGATATCCTGAATATCTTCATCCAATTCGTACAATTCAGATTGCAGATGGTCTCCCGATTGAGCCGAGTGGATCAGCTCTTCATACTTTCTTTTTTCATTTTTCAGGGTTTCCAATTTAAAAGGAAGTTTATCGTTTTCCAATTCGGCTATTGGATCTTTTTTGACGACTTCCTGCATGGAACTAACAAAATATTCTTTCATCACACCATCAACTTCGGAACTGACGAAAACTTTGTCGGAACGCACCACCGCCGGAAGTTTGTGAGAACGTGATTCGACAATGTAAGAGATTATGATCGTGATAACAATAACTACCAGCGAAAAGATAAGGATATTACGGATTTTTTTGGTTTTCATTTGGTTTCCTCTCCCAGGCTATTTATGAGGAAAATTTCTTTATACAATTTCATTTCAGCCATTTTCATTCTTATTTCTGCCTTTTTTGTTTTCAATTTTTCGATTTCCAGATTGAATTCGGGATTACCTCCCAATAAACTTGGTTCTTCCTTATATTTTTCGTTTTGGAGCGCCAGATTTTTGTTATAAAGTTCTTTTAATCGGGTTTTTCTTTTCAATTCCAAACTGGCTTCTTGAAGGGAATTCAGCCGTTCCACTTTAAATGATTTCCAGTCAAAGATCATTTCTGTGCTGCGATAGTGCAGTTCTCTTTCATAAGCTTTTAAAAGTGCCAGTTTTCCACTTGTATTGGAAAAAATATTAAACGGCAGCGAAAGTTCGATTTCTGCTTCGGGAAATTCTTCATCCTGATCGCGTTTTCTGTTTTTCAGGATGTTATTTTTCTCGATTATCCAATCCTGTCTGGTTTCTCGCCAGTTGTAGGACAGAGTAAGATTTATTTCCGGCATATAAAAATAATAATAGTTGAATTTTATCTTGTTCGCAATCTTGCTGATTTCTTTATTAAGATGGCTTATTTCTTTATCTATTTTCTGGATAAAAAGCAGTGTATCGGGTTGGGAATGAGCAGAAACAAAACCATCGAAGGAAGTGACAAAATCTTCTAGGATTTCACCATATTCCCTTTCGAATTCTTCTAATATCTCGACAAAATCGAACATGTCATCTTCTTTGTCATCTATCTCTTCCAGATTGTCGATCAGAATTTCGGGGTCGATCAGATTTTGTGCTTCCATTTCTTCCAGAAGTTCATTTTGCTGATAAAGAATTTCCAGTCTTTTCTGCAGAAGGTCAATCATTCCTGCTGCTTCATACCACGAGATCATATCATCAAAAATATCGGAGCTGCAGGTATAATAGGATAAGATTTTATCCTGCTCATAACGCAGCATATCCAGCCTTGATCCAATGGCATCGGCGGCATTGTCAAAATCTTTGGGAAAGAATTGTTTTTCCAGTTCTATTCGCCAGCGTTTATCTTTTTCATCCACTTCGGAATGCTCCAGAGTTGTTTCAGTTTCATCCCGAACAAATTCATTATCCCATTGCTGATAAATGAAATTTACATCGAACCAGTTAAGCGATTTATCAATTTTAAAAAGCGATTTTTCCTGTTCGTATCTGCTTATTGTCTGCTGATAATCGGGATGTTTTTCCAAAAGAGAATTAAGCAGATCTTCCAAACTGTTTTGCTGAGCAAAAAGCGCTGAAAAAAGAAGAGCGAAGAAAAGAAGCGATTTAATTTTCATTATCGAATTCCGCATCCAATTTCGCCAGTTCAGACTGCTTACGAAGTCGTTTTAGTTTTTTGTTATGTTCATTTATAAAATAGATAACAGAAAGAACACAGCACATGAAAATGGTTCCAATAATTGCAGCATAATACTGGCTGAGTCCGCAGGACATTCCAATGATAATAGCATAGAATACTTTGATTGTGTTGGAAGGATCTTTGACCACTGTTCTAAAACGGATAAGACTGAGAGCACCAGCCAAACCGAAAGCGCGCACCAGATTGTCGGCTACCACGATCCAGATGAAAGCTCCACCTACTGCCAGCAGCAGCAGCGTGTATTGAATTCCCTGCATTTCCTTTTTTAGGATTTTATCCTTCTTTTTGCGGATGTAAGTGAGTTTGTATACATAAGCATACACAAATCCTAAAATAGCGGCAAGTGAAAGATTGAATAGAATTTGCAAGGGAGATTGGGCAATGCTTCCTGCCGAACTGTCTTTGATTACCTGAAAAAGTTCCTGCATAATTTTTTACCTCGAATTAAATATTATCATCAAGTTTAAGAGCAGCTTTCAACATTTCAAATGAATCGATGATGCGCTGAGGAATTTCCGGCATTGCAGTTTCATCGTCATTATAAAAATTGTATTTCCCACGTTCCGGAAAATAGAGAGAATTCATGCCGGTGGCAAATTTGGAAAAACGCTGCTGTTTAAGAAGCGAAAGCTGATTTACCATTTTCTTGTGCCATTTGGGAGATTTACCCATGATCTTCGATTCCAGAACGACAGCATCCAGAGTTTCAATTTTGGGATTGCCGGTTAGTTTTTTGTGGGTTATCCCGTTATCCACGGTCACCCGGACGCGTTTGGAATTTTTCTGAAAAGCGATGCGGTTGTAGGAAGTTTGCAGAACAGGAATAAATTTATTGATCTGGATAAGTTTGTGAATAATCCGATAGGTTTTCTGCGCTCCGATCAAACCCTGGTTTGCTGCTTTTACCACCTGGCGCAGATCTTCATTTTTTACAAACGCAGCAAAATGTTCTGCCGGCAGCCTGAAACGTTTTTTGGTGGAAATCGAGTTGTGTTTTATTTTTAGTTCAATAAGATATTCAGGTTCATATTTTCCATCGTAGCCATAACGGCGCAAACGGATTTTATAGCGGAAATTTCGCTTGTTCAAATATTCATGAAATAGCAGAAAATCTTCTGTATCCAGGTAGGTAGTTTGAATGTTCAAAAGTCCGGGTTTATCTTCGTAATAAAAGATCGGAATATGCTCCTGAATCTGCTCGATTATCTCTTCGAAAGTATGCTCTAAAATTATGTATTTGCGTTCTTTGCGTTTGAAGGAAAGATCAGCTGCCATAAAACCACCTTAGAATTTATTTTTCAGAATCCGCCGAGTAATTAAATAATGTTCAGTATTTCGACAAATTCCTTATATCTATTTAAACTATTCCATATACTATAAATAGCTTTTGATTGTCAATAAACATTAATTTCAGAATTATTTTTTGTTATTTCTAAATGGTTCTATTTCAAAAGCAGAATTTTATTGCTGGCAGAATGATTGCCTGCCTTGATCCTGACAAAATAAACTCCGCTGGAAACTGGTTTACCTGTTTGGTCGGTTCCGTTCCAAACTATTTGTTGATTGGTTGATTGAGAGATTGGGAGATTTGAGAATGTTTTCACCTGCTGCCCTTTTAGATTATAAATAACCAGTTCAACTTGTTCGTTTTGTTCGTTGCTGAGATTAAAGGAAATCGTTGTGGTTGGGTTGAACGGATTTGGATAATTTGATAGATCAAAATCAGGTGAGATTATAATATCTTCCTGCACCGAAACTCCGCTGCTGTTGGGCTGTCCCGGTGTTCCAAAATCAATTGAAGCCTGCCAGCTGGCAGCAAGTGAATTATCGAGGCTGGCATCGATCAGTTCCAGAGTATTTCCGTTTCCGTCGGGAAGAGTAGGCCATTCTCCTTCATCATCATAATTTACAGAATCAATCAGAGTTCCTTCGGCATCAAAAAGGCGGACGGGTTCACCGCCGCCACTCAGACCAAAGCCAAGATCACCGATAAAGTTTGTTACAGATGGAAAAAGAGATGAAAAAAGAGCTGAATCTTTGCATAAAACCAGATAATCATCAGCTGCTAGAAAAGTATTTTCGGGAATTGAGAATACGTGCAAATCATCTTCATCTTTGAATTCCCAACCCGATAAATTCATCTCTTCAGTATTGGGATTGTAAAGCTCGATCCAGTCTTCGGGATTAAAATTGTCGGAAGAGTGATAGTTAATCTCGTTTATCACAATGTTCCCAGTTTCTGTGATAACATCCAAAGTGTAATATTCATATTCAGCTCTCTGCGGAGCAAATTTAACTGCATCGTCATTTTCAGCATAAATATAATATTGAATATCATTATAAGCTGTATCCAGCTGAATACCGAAAATACCATCACCTGCGAGTACGTCATTATGATTACCGTCATCATACATTTCCAGTTTTTGAAATACCTCCTGTTCGTTTTGCCTTATACCAATCTTAAGAGAGTTTGTATTTTCTGTCTCTACTGTGACCCAGGCAACACTATTCGGTTCGATAATATCAGGACTGGAAGAAATATCAATAATATCAGGTTCAATCACATTAAATGAACTATGGTTGTTCAAAAAGTTCACTCTTTCTTCCATTAATTCTGTTATGCCAATCGTAAAACTCGGTCCACTTCCGTAAATGGAATTGTGGATATTGTTTATGAAATCGCCATAAGTATAAAATTTGTTTTGATCTGCCTGAACACTGGCATCGATAATATTCTGTAATTCCAAAGCTCTGGTCTCATACCAACCATTTGCAAAATTTTCTTCCAATATAGTTTTCATGTGAGCAATATAGATTTTTTGATATTCCGGAACTGAAAGCAGCTTACTCACAATAGGATAATTATCGTTATTGATATTGTAAAACGGATCAAAATGCTGAAGTTGAGTTACACTCATTGGAGGAGAACCAGGTCCACCGTTAAATGTTCCGAAGGTCATATTAAGATCCCAGTAAATATAATTGAACTGATCTTTGTCATCCATATAAAGGTAGAAGTTGTGCGGAGCCATTATTGGGCTGTCATTACTTACCAGGGTATTATGAAAAGCCAGAAACCATAATACTCGGTCAACATCCAGAATATCTTCGATATTGGATGTGTTCAGATTGAGCGTATAGCACAAGTCTACAAGATCCTGCCAGCCAAAATCAGATTTCAATTCATAACTGGTGTAATAAGCGGTACTATCTGAACCTAAATAGCAAATATTGGCAGCACCACCACCGGGTCCACCAACAGGATTACCTTTGATCAAAGTACCTTCATCTTCTGCAAAAAAACTACGGCAAAAATGTTTATCCACCGATTGAACACTTGTATATAATCCGATCAATTCATTATTTACATACACGTTTATGTAGTTTGCTTTGCTGGCTGGTCCATATTTAGCAGCTATCTCATAACCCAGTGTTTCCCTGATAAAAGTAGGATCCTTGAATCCATTTGCTAGTTTTAAAGTTCCATATCCTTCGTATGTCTGATCATCGATAACCTGATCCAGTTTTATGTTGAGCGGATTCTTGATATTTTGAGGAGAGTAGGAGCTGTTTCCTTTGTAACGGACTCCGACGCTGTCGAAAGCAACTCCATTTATAACAGCAGAACCTACCAGTCTTTCTTCATTTCCGGCAGCGTAAAGATTATCTAAGATCTGATCCCAGTTTGCTTCTGTAAAAGTAATTTCAATCGTGTTGATCGTGTTTATATTATAAAAATCCTGGGCTGCTAAAGTGATATAACCAATCAATAAAAGAGCTGCAATTCCCATCCAGTTTTTCATTTTTCTCCTCCCAAACCTTTTTATAATATTTTAAGACAATTGTCAAAATGAAATCCTGTGAAATAATTTTTATTAAATGATTTTCCCGATAATAAGGAAAATATAAAATAAATTGTCCTTGTGAAGAGGAAAATATGTCGCATTTATAGCCTGGAAATTCTTTTATTCCGCTTAATAAGCGAATCGAGATCATCGGACAAAGTATCTGGTTCAATCGAGATTATCGATCTAACAATAAACAGCTTAGATATCGGTTAAGGCCCATTTCCAGGCGGGGATCAATTTGATTTGCTCTGTATCTTCCATAACGATTTTATCGATGGAATTATTGATGATAAATAATTCAGCTTCAGGATACTTTTTCGCAAGATAAAGTAGGGGTTTAATCTCACGACTCAAAGTTTTTTGATCTGTAACATCCCAGGCAACTTGGATTATTTGAGAAGTTTGATTGTTCTCTGAAACCATAAAATCACACTCGAAACCATTATGGAAAAAGTATAATTCTTTTTCCTGCCTGGTAAGTTCTATGAAGACAAGGTTTTCCAATAATTTTCCGGAGTTATCAGAAAAATAAGTCGTAATATTTTTGAGCAGACCATTGTCGATAAAATAGCATTTTTTCCTAGATTTCAGAGTTTTTCTTTCTGAAAATTCGTAGGGATAATGAAGAAAGAAAAGAAAGCAATCCTGACAGTAACCCAGAAAATCATAAAGTTGATTTTTACTGACATTGATTTGATTGCTTTTCAGATCATTATAAATCTTGTTAATAGAAAATTCTGATGTAATTGTAGAAGAGAGTTGTTTCATGAATTGCTTTAAGGCGACATGGTTGGAAACATTAAAACGCTCGATAATATCTTTATAAATCATTACATTGAAATAAGACTGTAATATTCTGGTTTTAATGTTTTCAGCTGGATCAATCGTTTCGGGGTAGCCACCATTTACCAGATAATCCTGGAAATAAGAATGTAGTAAAGTTATGCTGCGGGTGGAATCGATCTCATTTGTTTGCAGATTCAGATGTGCACAGAATTCTCTGAAGGAAAAAGGATAGAGATTAAAGACAATACTTCGACCACGCAAGGCTGTAGCTATATCAGAGCTGAGCAGCTTCGAAGATGATCCTGTGATAAAAATAAAAGGATTGAATGTGTCTTTGATCCTGCGAAGGAATTTCTCCCAGTTTTCTACCTGCTGAATTTCATCAAAGAAACAGTAGAATTTTTTATTAGCATTTTGAGGAAAGAGTTCAAAATAGGCATCCAACAGAATTTGTAAATTAGAAGCATCAAAATCAAAACGTTCATCTTCAAAATTAAAATATAAAATCTGGTCTTTTGAGATTCCATCTTGGAGAAGTTTATTGATCAGAGAGTAGAAGAAATATGTTTTTCCACAGCGCCTTGGTCCGATTAATGTGATGATCTGTTTTGGTTGGGAAGGAATGTTCAATTCACGAGGAGTTATATCCTTTATTGGAAATTTCTGATGCACATCAAGAATGGCAGTTTTTAATATCTCTTTCATTATTTCCTCCTTATAAGGAAAATATAGTGCAAAATTTCCTTATTACAAGGAAATGTCAAATAAAATATTCAAAAATAAAATTATTTTCCCTATTACAAGGAAAATTAATAATATATTGTCCTTGTGAAGAGGAAAATTATACATTTATTAACGATTGTCTTTTGTGTTTTTTTAGAATTTAGATTTTGGAATTTATTTGTTGTTTGGAGTTTGTGATTTGTAAATTTACATGCCGTTCTTGCATTGAAACTTTGCATTAAGGCAATCCCGGTTTCGATAAAACTCTTCCACGATCTCATTGAAACCATAAGCCAGTTCGGTTTCTGCAGCTTCTCCTCGTGTGAACCATTTCAAACATTGTCCTTCCATCAAATCGATCTCTTCAATCTTGAAAACGACTTCTTTCCAATAAGTGTATTCGGTGCGATCTTTGAATTCTTTTTTGCAGAGGAAATGAAAATCTTTCAAATCAAGATTCATTTCTTCTTTCATTTCTCGTGCGATTGTTTGCTTAGGAGTTTCTTCTGATTCTAAGTGTCCTCCCGGAACATCCCACATATTACGATAGGGAAGACCGGGTTTGTCATCACGCAGAAACAGCAGAATCTGGTTCTGAGGATTTACAAAAATGATACTGGAACCGACATGTTTTTTATTTTTCATCTTTTGGCAGATTTGCTTTGCCTGTCATTTCAGTTATTTTCACTCTTATCAGCATGATCTTTTTCAGGTCTCTTTCGCTGAAATCCATAAATCTGCCGGTATAATGTTTTTGGAATGCGTTCATTCCTTTCTGGCGTTCATTTACATCCAATACAAGTTCCGCTTTGCCAGAGGCAATGGCACTTTGATAAAAAGTTGTCCAGGTATTGGGCGGACCGGTCAGACTGGTTTCAGCTTCGGCAGTGAAGGCCAGCGAAACATTAGGATTTTGTTTGATCATCTCGATCTTCTTTCCTTCAGCTGCGCAGTGAATATAAATCGTCTCATCCTGGAAGCCAAAATTAACCGGAATTACGTAAGGCTGATCATTCACACTCATCGCCAGGTAACACTCTTCCGAACGTTCAATTATATCGATAATTTCCTTCTTGTCTTTGATCTCTCTGTCTTTTCGTCGCATGGATTATCCTCTCTCTTGTTTATTTTTTCTCTTCCATATTAAATATCGTCCTGCGTTTATCATGATATCTTCTGAGCAGTTTCTGATCGTTTGCCAGCAGCAGATC
>JAIPJH010000064.1 GCA_021734245.1 Candidatus Cloacimonadota bacterium
TGCCTTTACTAACAATAGTCTCAAGTTCTTCATGTTCTGCCTTGCTTAGCGTCACTCTGTACTTTATCATAATCACCTCACTTTTGTGAGACAATTATTCTCATCCCTTGCGACTTGTCAAGCTTGACATGACACTAGCCATTTATTTTCTGTTCCTTTATGAGTTTATTTTTCTTCAATCAGATATTTCTTACTTTTTATAAACGTAGATTTTATCATCTATCTGGATGATGTAATAATGGCTGTCTTCATAGATTTTTTTCATGATTACTCCTTGGGAACTATGTAATAGTAGCCGTCTTTTTCGATGATGATATATCCACTATCTTCATAAATCACATTGTATTCGCTTCCTTCCAGCATTTCTACGTTTGCTTCCGTAATGTCATCATCCAAACCAATCACAAAATCTTTTACTACAATTTGCTCATCAAAATCCAAATCGGCTAAAGTGATGGAATTTAATGTAAAAAAACAACCCAAAATTACTAACAGCAAAATAAAATTTTTCATCTTTCACTCCTTAATTTTTTTTCACTTCTCTATATACATATCCGTGTTCAGGGCAAATTGTGACGCCACCACTCGATTTTTTTTTAAAAAAGTGAAAAAAAAATTACAGGCATCTCCCGAAAAATCTGGTTAGTATGAGTCTAAGTCATTGTAATAAATGAAATTATGGTTTTTGTTTGTTAGTTGCTGAAAAAAAAATATTTTTTAGACGAATGCGTGTAAAGAGATGTTAGATTAGTTTGAAAGTTAAAAAGAAAGAAGGAGTTAGTTATTTAATCAAAAGACACTTCTTCTGTGCCACTGCTTTTCCATTGTTTTTTAGCTGATAGAAATAAACTCCGCTGCTGACTGGTTGGTTGTTTCGGTCGGTGCCGTCCCAAACTATTTGTTGATTTGCTGATTGGGTGATTTGGAGATTTGAAAATGTTTTTACTTTCTGACCTTTTAAATTATAAATCGAGATCTCCGTATTTTCAAATTGTCTGACCCCTGAAATCTGAAATCTGATTTCTGTGCTGGGATTAAATGGATTAGGGTAATTCGAAAGAGTTGGAGATATTGTTAAAAAATCATGGGTTGCTTCAGTAGGAATACACTCATATTCGTACACTGAACAACCTGTATGATCTAAATATAACAAATAAAAAACGTCATTTTTCTGAAAGGGTATAATTTGCTCGCAATAGTTCCAATTAACCATTGATTTTATTTCTGGAATAATTCCAGTGTTAATAGTGCCTAAATCATAAATTACAATACTCGAATTACCCAAGAACATTAACTCGTTATCATGATCAATTGCTATTAAACCGCTATTATCAATCGATGTTTCTAAATCAGGATTCAAAGGATCAGTAATATTGAAAAAATAACAAATATTGCTTTCTGTTTGTTCACTGATAATCATATAGCTTTCAAAAAAATCCAAAGAGTTAGGACCGAAGATACTAATATCAATTTGATCATAAAGCGTAATATTATCATTACTATTTATATTACTAATGATTGATAATTTAAAAGCTGATAAAATATATGCAATATTATTGTAGAAATAAATCTCACCCCAGTCTGCTTGGGGTAAAGAAATTGATGCAACTTCAATTAAATCATTATCAACTAATTCATATTTATATAAAAATTCATTATGTACTTTAAAATAACCGACATTTTGCTTAAAATAGATTGAACCGCCATTGTCAATAGTTGTTAATTCAGCTATTTCGCTGATAGAACCTGATTCGTTCATTTCCATTGATTTGTAATGTATTAACATTTGCTCTATATCATAGCATTTATAATTAAAAATGTTATTCTCTCCATTCAAGTTTTCACCAGGATAAAGATTTTCATAATAGCTCTGCATTTGAATAGGATTTAACAAATTGGAAATATCCCAAGATGTTAGTCCATTTAATGTGGTCGAAATCGCTAGATAATCATCATAATAATATGCTGCTTCAAGACCACCAAAAGAATAATACGAATCTAAATGGATAAATTCATTATTTGAAATCTGGTACATTTCTAAACAACCCATGTCAGTTGTATAATACAAAATATCATTAAATAATTTAACGCACTGTACACCATCAAAGTAACCAAATGAAATTGAATCAGATAAAATAATTGAATATAAATTCGATATGTCATATAATTCAAGAACACCATCGTTGTGTATTACTAAATGATTATCTTCGACAGCAAAATTGATAATAGGATAATCCAAACTATTTATTAGTTGCCAATTATTTGTAATATCATAAAATCTTAAACCCACACCATCGCCATAAACTAAAATTGAATCTTGAAGTATCTGGGAATAATTTGGAAAAAAAGTTTCTCCAATCACTCCAGACGTTATTAGCTGAATATCATTGGGATTAGAGATATCATATAAATAAGCCATATCATTTATTTTAATAATACCAATTCCATCATCAGCTTTCCTCATAACATTTGTATTAAATGGAACAAGAAATTGAGAAATTTGCTGCATTGAATTACAATTATATACGTTTATTTTCCAGCTATTATAATCATAATCCCACTCATGAACAAATAAATTATTATTATCAATAAAATGGACATAACTACCAAAATATGATAAAGTATCAATTAAAGATAAGTTTATAGGATTATTTATATTTATTTGATAAAGTCGATTTATTGGTGGACCCGCAGACACAAAAGCACTTTCGTTGCATAAAGATAATGATCTTGTTTGGCCATCTAAGTCTAAATCACTAATCAATTCAAGAAAATTATTACTAATATCAAACACTTGCAAGCTTCTTGTGTTTACAGAATATAGTTTATTATTATAAATTTCTATGGAATAATTGTCAGCACCATATGTTTGAGTTTTTGCAAAACTACTGATTGGTTCAATAATCACTGTTTTGGGAAATAATTTCGATGTCAATAATGCAGATATAACTATAAGAAATATAGTTTTATTCATTTTGAATCTCCATTCGAAATTTCTCCCTATCCGTTTTTCCCTGTTTCCCGGGTGGAGAAAACAAGTAGTTTCATAAATTATCACCACTTATCATGAAACGCTGAGATAAGTGGCAATTGTCAAGTAAATTTGAAGTTAGTGTTCTTATTCAGATTCTGTTTTCCTAATTATTAAAAAAACATTTTCATACTTTCCTTTTTTCACCTCTCTATATACATATCCGTGTTCAGGGCAAATTGTGACGCCACCACTCGATTTTTTTTTAAAAAAGTGAAAAAAAAATGATAAAAAATTACTCTTGACCAAGATGTGTATGGAAAAATCTATCGATCTTATGGAAAAAGAAATGGAGAAATTTTCGGATAAAGAATTAGAAAATTTTCAGAAAGTGGCGTTTGATTACGCTTTGTATAAAACTGGTAATCTTGATATCGCCAGAGATATTTCTTCCCAGACTATCAGTTTATTTCTGCTTTCATTCAATCAGAATTCTGACCCCAAAAAATGGATTTTAAACACTTCCAAAATATATTGTAAAAAGTATTTTGATACTGTAGGTAGGGAACAAAGGCAAACAGCAAAATATCGTACCGAGTTAATTGATATTATTTCGGAACAGACCAGCTCAGAAACAAACCATCAGTTAAATGAAGCATTCAAAGATTCCTTCAACACTTTGACCAATGAAGAGTTTTACACAATCCTAACATATTTCAATTGCAATCAGAACCTGCAAAATATGCTGGAAATAATTGAAATATCTTACGATGCGCTAAGAAAAAAAATTTCCCGGATCAAAAGAAAGCTAAAAGCCGAGACCTACAGAAGATTGGGATATTTTGGCACAAAAAGAATCGTTACACCTCAGCTTGATAACCTGATCATCAAGTTTTTGAAAAGATTAAAAACAAATTTGGAAAACGATTCCTTACACAAAATGTATTATTATTTTTCGGAAGTTGACTTATCAAATTATCAGGAAAAAATCCATATAAAAAAAATTATAGATTATGACATTGAATTGAATAATTCCATATATAAGGCTTGGGTATTTTATCGAAATCCTGAGAATGAACCCGAATCTTTCACCCTGGAATTTTATGTTGATAACAGAAATCACTTGAAGATCGTCACACCTCCCACCAAGATCGAAAAGCCGGTAGTCATCGACATGTCTTCCCTGGAAGGAAAAAAGATTAAAGCACTTTTGGCAAAATATCCCGAAGATAAAACAGGTCGTCCCAGTATTCCACCTGAAGAACTGGAAAGAATTATTAAGGATTTTGAGAATAAAAGCAAATAGCACAGAATATAGCTCCGCAGGTAAAAAAGATTTACACTCCAACTTTATTTTTTCTTAACATTCCAATTGTAAAATAAATCGTGCATGAGTTCAGTAATAGTGTGAACGGGCAGAATAAGTTCTGTCCCAAATTAAGATTAGAATCATGTCTCTCCCATGCCCTCTCAATTCGAGAGGGTAATTGTTAGGAGATATTGAATCTGGAGGAAGATTTTGAAAAAGATAAAAGTTTTATTCGTTTGCGTTCATAACTCTGCTCGCAGCCAGATGGCAGAAGCTTTGTTAACACATCATGCAGGTGACCTGTTCAAAGTAGAAAGTGCCGGCTTGGAACCTGGCAAAATAAATCTGCTGGCTATAAAAGCAATGCAGGAAATGGGAATTGATATTTCTAATAATGAAACAAACAGCGCTTTTGAATTTTTGAAAGAAGGCAGAGCATACAATTTTGTGATTACAGTTTGTGATGAATCTCAAAGTGAACGCTGCCCTATCTTTCCCGGCAATTCACAACGACTTCATTGGAGTTTTGAAGACCCTTCTTCTTTAACAGGAACTGAAATAGAAAAACTTAATAGAACAATTGAAATTAGGAATCAGATCGAGCAGAAAATTCTGGAATTCATAAAAAAAGTAAAAGAAACAATTTCTTAAGGAATATTAATAATCTTTATACAATCTTAACATTTCTTCCATAAAATTAGTAAAATGAGAATTTTGATGGGGAATGTTTTCATTTTGTAGGCAGTTTAAGTTGTATTTATCTATACTGCAATAAATTAGTCTTTCTATTCCCCAAATTAATTTTAAAGGAGAGAATGATATCTATGACCAAAAACAAGATCACGTCGTGGTTGAAACTTCTTTTAGTTCTGATTTTAGTATATTTTTTCCTGGTCAGTATTGGTTTGATGTCTGCAAGTTTCAAAGGATTCGGAAAACAATTCGCCGAAAGTTTGCTGAATTCCACCAGCAATCCCTTTATCGCTTTGTTTATAGGAATTCTGGCTACAAGCCTGGTTCAGAGCTCATCAACTACAACATCAATCGTTGTAGGAATGGTAGCTTCGGGTGTTCTCACGATCGAGTGCGCCATTCCAATCGTGATGGGAGCAAACATCGGAACAACAGTTACAAACACTTTAGTTTCTCTGGGGCACATTACCAGGAAGGAAGAATTTAAACGAGCAATTGCCGGAGCTACAGTTCATGATTTTTTCAATCTTATCTGTGTAGCTATCATGTTCCCGCTGAATCTGGCAACAGGCTTTCTAGAAAAGATGGCTGTTGGATTATCTTCACTTTTTGTGAATGTGGGTGGAGTAAAATTTACCAGTCCTATAAAAACAGTAACCAAACCTTTGATAAATCTGATCAAACATTTCTTTGTAGATGAACTTGCTTTGCAACCGAAACTTGCATATAGCCTCACATTAGCAATTTCTGTCATCATTCTATTTCTGGCTTTGTATTATATCGTCAGGATCATGAAATCTCTGGTTATTCAAACTACCGAGGTTGCTTTGAACAATGTTCTGAAAAAGAACGCTCAATGGGGAATTCTGGCAGGCTTGTTTTTTACCATTATCGTACAATCCAGCTCAATTACAACTTCATTATTAATTCCATTAATTGGAGCTGGCATCATCACAATTGAAGTTGCTTTCCCGGTTACAATGGGAGCAAATATTGGAACTACTGCAACAGCAATTCTGGCATCTTTTGCTACGGGAAATGTAGCAGCAATAACGATCGCTTTTGTACATTTCATATTCAATTTTATCGGTGTAGTCTTCATTTATCCAATCAAAATATTCCGTAAAATTCCGATAAAACTGGCTTTATCTCTGGGAGAGCTTGCCGATAAAAATAGAATTTATGCTTTACTATATGTTGTAGGATTGTTTTTTATTCTTCCCGTGATCTTGATCACAATTTCAAAATTATAGAAATGTAAATAAACTGGAGGTTTTTTATGTTTAAAAATTTAATGCAATTCGTAAAAGGAAAAGATTTCCTTTCCCAAACTATAAGCGATTTTAAGAAAATGCTGGAAACAGCAGAATCTATGTACACAAAAGTAATAGAGAAGTTATTTCTGATAGAAGATAAAAAAGATTTGAAAGATTCCATTTACGATCTTGATGAGAAAATAAACGTTTTGGAAAAAGATATAAGAACCCGCATCATGGAACACCTGACATTGCAACCGACAATAGATTTATCAACTTCACTGGTTTTGATGAGTGTGGTAAAAGATGCAGAACGATTGGGAGATTATATCAAGAACATTTTGGAAGTAACAGAACTTTTTGCCGAGCCAATGGACAAAAAAGAATACGCAGAATTATTCAATGATATCGATCGGAACATTTCTGAACTTTTCCAAATCACCATACGAGCTTTTGTTTGCTCTGATGAAAATAAAGCCAGCGATGCTTTTGATTATGAAAGAAAGATTGCTAAGAAAACTGACAAATTGATCGAACATCTGGCGAACAGTAAATTATCAACTAATAAAGCTGTCTGCTACACACTGCTTTGTCGTCATTATAAAAGAATTACAGCTCATCTCACCAATATTGCTACTTCAGTGATCCTGCCACTTTCCGAAATAGATTTTTATCAAAAAGAAGTAAAAGACCAGTAATAAGCATTTGCAGCAAGTATTTTCAGGAAGTTCGATTATGGACTTCCTTTTTTTTTGTTTAAAATTCGTTTATTGACAACATATCTCTGGTTTTAAAATTTTCTCAAAATTTATAAATTTGGGGATGTGAATGATAGCAACGATCTTTACTTTATTGGGATCTCTTGGTGTATTTTTGTACGGAATGCGTGTGATGAGCGACGGCATTCAAAAAGTCGCTGGTCAGAAGATGCAGACCATAATGAACTACATGACTGCAAATCGTTTTGTAGCAATTTTAACAGGTTTTCTTATTACCGCACTTATTCAATCTTCTTCGGCAACTACAGTGATGGTCGTAAGTTTTGTGAATGCTGGTTTACTTTCTCTCACTCAGGCTGTGGGAGTGATAATGGGAGCAAATATCGGAACAACAGTAACCACCTGGATTGTTTCTATTATTGGCTTCAAATTCAAGATAACTGCCATTGCACTTCCGATCATCGGAGTTGGCTTGCCGTTTATTTTCTCCAAATTTCGCAAGCGCAGAGATATTGGCGAGATCCTGATCGGTTTTGGTTTATTATTCTTAGGGTTGATGTTTTTGAAAGAATCTGTTCCAGATATCAAAAGCAATCCTGAAGTTCTGGAATTCCTGAAGAATTATACTGATCTTGGTTTTTTATCTTTTGTTATTTTTGTTTTCGTGGGATCGATCCTGACAGTGTTCGTGCAGTCATCCAGTGCGGCGATGGCAATTACGGTAACAATGGCATACATGGGTTGGATAAATTTTGAAACTGCAGCTGCGATCGTGTTAGGAGAAAATATCGGAACTACTGTTACAGCATATCTGGCTTCTCTGGGAACAAGTGTGAATGCTCGCAGAACTGCTCGGGCTCATTTCTTCTTTAATATTTTTGGTGTTTTATGGATGGCGATAGTTTTTAGATATTTTACCCAGCTTGTTCTAAAGTTAGCTCCCTGGGATTCTGGATTGCAGTCTAATCTACCTCTTAATTTATCGCTTTTTCATACTTGTTTCAATTTAATCAATACCTTGATATTCCTGCCTTTTGTAAGGCCATTTTCCAAATTTATTGCTAGTTTAGTTAAACCAAAAGATAGAGATAAATCCACACTTTATAAATTAGAATATATTTCTAGAGGGCTGCAGGATACAGCTCAAATAAATATCCTGGAAGCAAAGAGTGAACTTATCAAGATGGCAGAAGTAACTTATGATATGTTCGATACATTCCTGCATGTTTTCAATAATCCTGATAAAAAATTGGGAGACAAAGTAGAAGAAGTAAAAAAATTGGAAGAACTTACAGATCAGATGCAGGAAGAGATCACCAAATTTCTGGTAGAATGTTCCAAAGAAGAGCTGAGTGAACACAACGTGATGAATGTGAATGCCATGATGCGGATCGTGAATGAATTGGAAAATATAGGTGACAGCTGCTTTAAATTGATGATCTTAACTGAAAGAAAGTACCTGAAAAAGATCCAGCTTCACGAAAAAGCTATGAAAGAATTCAATGATATTTCCGATCTTTTGTTGCAATTCATGGGAATTTACAAAAAACATATGACAGAAAAAATGGAAGGAAGAGTTCTGGATATGGCATTTAAATTGGAAGGTAAAATCAACATATTAAGAGACAGCTTGAAAAAGTCTGCACAGCGACGTTTACAGCACGGAAGCAATGTTAAATCGGAACTGGTTTATCTTGATCTTCTGAAACACTTTGAACATATTGGAGATAATTCTTTAAATATTGCGCAAGCACTCAGACAGTTGTATTGATTTGGTGATTGGGTGATTGGGTGATTGGGTGATTTGGTGATTTGGTGATTTGGTGATTGGGTGATTTGGTGATTTGGTGATTTGGTGATTTGGTGATTGGGTGATTTGGTGATTTGGTGATTTGGTGATTTGGTGATTTGGTGATTGGGTGATTTGGTGATTTGGTGATTGGGTGATTTTAAACCTCCCAGGTTTTGCAAAACCTGGAAGGTTTTTGTTTCATCTCAACAGTAGCATTTTCTTTGTTAAGCTTGCTTCACCTGCTTTTAATCTATAGAAATAAACCCCCGATGAAATCGGTTTTCCAGAATCATCTGTTCCGTTCCAAACGACAGAATTACTAATGATCGTTCCTCGTCCTTCGACAAGCTCAGGATGACACGAGCTCGGAACTAAAGTTTTTACTATTTGACCGCGAATGTTGTAAATCTCCAGAGCTACAAACGAGGACGTTTGTGTTACATTGAATGAGATTGTAGTTGAAGGATTGAAGGGATTTGGGTAATTTTGATATAATTCTGGTTTCTCAATCATAAAAAAAGCACCATCATTGGAAGTAAGATCGAGGAAAGCGATTGAATTGGAGTTGAACTCAGGAATCGCGATCTGATCGAATACATCAAAATAAAATATATCGGCTGGACCGGCATGTCCGGAAGACACTATCTCTCCATTTCCACTAAATTGATCATCATATTTTATTACAGCCCCACTTCCCCATGAAGAAACATAATAATTCCCTTCGCTGTCTTGTGTAATCCCATCCAATTCTGTGTGTCCGGTCTGCTTAAGTAAACTGCTTTGCGCTGTTCCAAGATCGAGACTGTAAACATCTCCTGATGTCCAGGAGCAGACCAGTAAATTATCGTCATCGATCCAGAGTCCATTTGGTGTTGGAACTGCACTTGAGAAAACCACAGCATTTAGTGTGGAAAGGTCAATTTTGAATATATTGCCAGAACCGGGATCGGAAACATAACAATAACCAGAATAGCAAATTATATCATTTATAAAACTAGCACCTGGAATCGGCAAAGTCATCAGAAGAGAGCTGTTATCAAGATCAAAAATTACTACACCATTATCTCCAGCTGTATAAAGCTCATCTTCGTAAACAGTAATTCCACGGATCGAACCGTATCCTTGTGCAAAATAAGCTTGATCTCCATTCATATCGATTTCTACTATTTCTCCTGTAGCTTTGTTCGAAACCAGCCAACTGTTACTGTGATTGTTGAACTCTACACTTTCCGGTTGATTAAGTAAATTTTGTGCAAAAATTAAAATCGGGAAAACTAATAAAAATATACAGATCCATTTTCTCATAAATCCTCCTTTTTAAACTGAATTTGCTTCACTATATTTTTCGAGTCAAGTTAAAAAAAAACCATGCATCACCCCAAAAAATTTGGAAGGTATAAACCTAATTTATTCTAATAAATGATACTGTTGCTATATTACCTGTCCAAAACCTTATCCAGCATAGCCCACGAATTCATTCGTGGGAATCTTGATACGAGAAATATTTCTGACAACGGTTTCAATCGTTTACACAAATAAAAAACCATTGAAATGGTTACTATAAAAGGCTTTGTTTGCTTTTCCCATGAATAACCCAGCGAAATTGAATTGATTTCACAGGTTAAAAATTCATGGGCTTGAAAAAAAATGAAATTATTGTGTTTTTGTTGATTACTGAAACATAAATATTTTTCGGGGTGATGCGTTAAAAAAAAACTGCCGAATAAATTAATATCCGGCAGATCCCAAAAAATAATCTCTACATTATCTAATAAGTTTGAACATTCTATTCCAGCGGAATTCGCTTTTTTCTTTTCCATGTCGGAACATGTAATCTCGAATGTCGTTGTAAGGTTTAGGTCCATGCGAGAAAAAGATGAAAAGTGGAGTTCCATTTATATCATGCTTGTCCAGAAAGCCCCAGAATCTGCTATCAGCACTCACATCACGGTTATCGCCCATCACGAAATATTTTCCTTTCGGAACAGTAACCGGCCCGAAGTTATCTTTGCTGCCCATCGATTTTCCGTTCCATTCCAGTTTACCGGCATAACGAGGAATAATGCGTGAATCTATGTATTGTTCTTTACCGGTTTTATATTCTTCCCCGTTCACATAAACTCGTTTATCTATAACTTCGACCGTATCTCCAGGCACACCTATCACGCGTTTTACCACATTCTTTTTGGCATGAATTTTAAATTTGAAATTCACTTTATCCCAATATATCGGTTTGATGAGAAGTGCATAATCTTCTCGTTCCAAAGGTGGATTGAATTTGTTGTCATAAGTAGGAATTCCAGGTTCTTCAGCTTGTGCTGGATATTGGAAAGTAACGATATCTCCCTGTTGAGGATCGGTGAAAAAATATTTCAAACGATTAGCTACCAGGTAATCTCCGATCAGCATAGTTTTTTCCATGGAGGAAGAAGGTATTTTAAAGTTTTGAAAAATATAATTTTTTATCAGGAAGGCAACCACGAAAGCGAACAAAATCGCTTCAACATATTCCTGGATCGTATTCTTTTTTCGGTGAATTGGTTTATTTTTCTTCTTGAACATGATAGCCCCTCCCTTCAGTTTCGAAAAGTTCGTATTCTTCCATTCGTAAGTAATATCTTTCGATTAGAATATAACTAAATGGAATTGTGACCAGCAATCCCAAACCGACAGCTGCCAATCCTAAAAGATTGATAAAGAATAAATACAAAAGCAGAAAGAACTGCTGCCAGCGTGTTTCTTTTCCTGCTTTGTAGGCAACTATTATCGCTTTTATCGGATTAATATTTCTGCGAATCATCATAATTGGAATCGGCATGGCAATAACGATCGAATAAATGACCAAAATAAACCTCACTTCATGCAATATTGGATCGGTGGCAATATTTATGAATGCACCTGTACACAAAATTTTTAGAAAGATAAACCAGATAATTCCCAGTAGTGTGAATATCCAATATTTTGGATAATATTTTAGATGTTTTAAATACATGCCAATTGTAAAAGGTCCTTTGGTAAAATCCTCTTCAAATGAAAATGGAATAAGAGCTAAAGGTGTGATAAATAGAAGTGCTAAATTGTTGTACAAGAAATTTCTCGTTCCATAAATGACAGAAGCAAATATCCAACTGAAAACTGCAATTATCATAAAAATTGCGAACGGATAATATTGCGATTTTGTTTCTTTGAATTTCTGCCAGGCCTGCTGGCGATTTTGTTTAAAAGATAAACCAGTGGAAAGCGCATCTGTGGCTGTTCCGCATTTGTGACAAAAGATCTGATGTTTTGCCAGTTTTGCATCACAGGGCCACACCTTGTTTTTTCCAAAAGTTTTCTTCTCGACGATTTTTCCTCTACATTTCATAAATTTTCCTCGAATCTATTCATTTTTTAATAATCGTAACCCATTCAACCCCAATAATATAAACAACATGCTAACAAGTAATCCCAACCAATTCTTCTCGAAAAAATGTCCTAATTCTACAAAACTGTTCAGAATATATACATTCACGAAAATTATCAGCAGCAGAAGCAAAACCTGACTGTAATTTTTATAACTCAGCTGTTTTTCCCGCTCGTCTGCTTTGTGTTTAAAGAACAGTGGTGTAAGAAAGCCAAGATTCAAACTATACATTCCTTTAATCCCGAAAAGAACAACAAAAATCAGTCCGATTAACCCAACGATTGACAGAAAAGTATATGTTTTATTCATTTTTCCTCCAGAAAAAAAATTTCTTCTACATTTTTGTGGAAGACATCTGCTATCAGCAGGGCAAGTTTGACGGAAGGATTGAATTTTCCTTTTTCTATGGCAAGAATGGTCTGACGGGTTACTTCTACTTTTTCTGCCAATTCCTGCTGGGTCATTTCCCCACTCAGAAACCGCAGTTCCCGCAGTTTATTTGCCAATTCTTTCAAGATCTACCTCCTGCTTCATCTTGAAGCACTTCAGGCGGCGCAACGTAAATTTTTGTTTACATGGAGTCAACCGCTTTTTATCAAAAACAACTACGCTTTCAAGAAATGAATTGTTCCCAGAATTCCACGAATGATCAAGGCAAAAGAAATGAAACCATAAAACCAGTTATAACCCGGAATATAGAAGTAAATCACTGCCATCACTGCTCCCAGAAAAAAGCCCTCTAAAGCAGATACTTTGTAGATCAATATCATTTCTCTTTCATCTGGAACATTTCTTGTTAAGATCAAGCCAATAAAGAATAAAGCCAAACCCCACAAGCCAACATCTCCAAACGCTTTTGTAAGAAAAAAGACCAATACTCCTGCCATAAATTCAATTATGAAAAACAGCAGATTATTTCCTCTAATTTTCATTTAACACCTCCAATTTTATTTTAAAACCCGAGAGCAATGTCTGGTATTATGTACATGATGTCAAGTATTATTTACATTGAAAATAGAAAAAATGCAAACGTCTTGACCAAAAGTGAGAGAAAAAATGATGTATCCAGGAAATGAAAAAAAAGATAAGCGTAAAAAATTATTTATTGAGCATTGCCGGACTTGCTGCTCTGGTTTTAGGAACGATCGGGATTTTTCTGCCGGTGCTGCCAACCACGCCATTTTTATTGATCGCTTCATATTGCTTTGTAAGAAGTTCCAAAAAGCTGCACGACTGGTTGATGTATAAATCCATTTTCAGCAAATATCTGCAGAATTACATCAAATATCATGCCGTAACTCTGTGGACGAAGATCATCTCGATCTCTGCTCTCTGGATCACGATCACAATCTCATTTATTTTGATCGATAATCTCTATGCCCGGATCGCGCTGGCGGTTGTCTTGCTCGGCGTGACGATCCATCTAATGATGCTTAAGGTGATGAGGAAATAATCTCTCAAAGCCGGAGCTTTGAGTTACAAAATTTGTTTCATATTTCTCGTTCCTAAACTCCACACATTTCTTCTCGCTCCTAAACTCCGGTTTGGGAACGAATGAATTTAGCAACAAAACTCCTGTTTCTTCTTTCTCGATCTGGCAGATCGAGTTACAGTGAATTTAACCATTGCGAAGGTCAAGAAAAGCAGGAAGTTCAAAAAACGTTTGCAAGGTAAAAAATAATCTCTCAAAGCCGGAGCTTTGAGTTACAGGATCACGCTTTCCTGGTATTCGCCGAAAACTTCCCGCAGCACTCCACAGATCTCGCCCAGAGTTGCATATTCTCTTACAGCGTCCACAATAAGCGGCATTAATTTTTCATTACCTTCTGCAGCTTTACGGATTTCTGCCAAACAGATTTGAACAGCGTCGTTACTTCGTTTTTCTTTAAGTTCAATTAATCTTTTTTTCTGATTTTCACCAATGATTGGATCAACCCTTAGAAGCTCTGGTTTATTTGTCTCTTCCACTTTAAATTCATTCACACCAACCACGATCCTGTCTTTAGTTTCAATAGAGCGCTGATAGTTGAAAGCACTATTTTGAATTTGCTGTTGCGGATAGCCTTTTTCTATTGCCCGTACCATTCCACCTATTTTCTCGATCTTTTCGATCATTTCTCCAGCTTCATCCATCAAGTTCTTTGTAAGAGTTTCTACAAAATATGAACCAGCTAAAGGGTCGATCGTATTTGTAACACCACTTTCGTGGGCAATTATCTGTTGAGTCTGCAGAGCAATCTGAACAGAATCTTCGGTGGGCAGAGCTAAAGCTTCGTCGCGACTGTTTGTGTGCAGGGATTGCGTTCCTCCCAGAACGGCTGCCAATGTCTGGATCGTTACGCGGGCAACATTATTATCAGGTTGCTGTGCAGTAAGTGTGCTGCCGGCAGTTTGAGTGTGAAAGCGCAGCATCATGGATTTTGGATTTTCTGCACCAAATTGTTCTTTCATGATCTTTGCCCACAGAAATCTTGCAGCCCGGAATTTGGCAACTTCTTCCAGCAGATCGTTGTGTGCATTGAAGAAAAATGATAATCTGGGAGAAAAATCATCTACCTGCAGTCCGCTTTCGATAGCAGCTTTCACATAAGCTACTCCATCCGCCAGGGTAAAGGCGATCTCCTGTGCTGCTGTGGAACCCGCTTCCCGAATATGATAACCGCTGATAGATATCGTGTTCCACTTGGGAACTTCCTTGCTGCAATATTCAAAAATATCCGTAATAAGACGCATGGATGGTTTAGGAGGAAAAATGTAAGTTCCCCGGGCAATGTATTCTTTCAGCACATCATTCTGAATTGTTCCCCGCAATTTATCGGCACTCACGCCTTGTTTTTCTGCCACAGCCACGTACATTGCCAGCAGCACAGCAGCGGGAGCGTTGATCGTCATGGAAGTGGAAACTTTATCCAGCGGAATGCCATCGAACAATATTTCCATATCTATCAGAGAATCGATCGCTACTCCAACTTTTCCCACTTCACCTTCACTGATCATGTCATCGCTGTCATAACCCATCTGAGTGGGCAGATCAAAAGCGATGCTGAGGCCGGTTTGGCCTTTTTGCAGCAGAAACTTATATCTTTCGTTCGATTCCTGTGCTGTTCCAAAACCAGCATATTGGCGCATTGTCCACAGTCGGCCACGATACATAGTCGGCTGAACTCCACGTGTGTAAGGATAAACTCCCGAAAATCCAATAGTTTCATCAAAATTTATTTCAGCTGTATCTTCTGGTGTATAAAGTCTTTTAATTTCCTTATCGGAAGCTGTTACAAATCTATCTTTTCTCTCTGGGAATCTGCTTATGGTTTTTTCCACAGATTTTTCATATTGTTGTTTCTGCTCTTCAAATTTCTTAGACATCATAAACTCCCGATTAATCTTTTCTGATTCAATTCTTTAGGATTATATTTGCTGTCAAATTGTTTGGTGCAAAAAAAGTATCTGAAAAAAAGAGAGACTTCTGTAAAGGCAATATACTGTTAACTAACCTGAGCGATTTAAAATAAGTTGTCACCTTTAATTGATTTTAGATAAAATTATTTTCTGAATGATTTTCCCCAAAAAAAATCATTGTACAAAATCTACTGCTTATTTTTATCAGATCGAAGAAAATAAATGTAAGTTAATTATGATAGAAGACTTTTTTCATCATAATTCATTGATGAAATTAATAATTAATATTGTATGAGTTACAAATTATTTTCCAAAAATAATTGGAAAAGAAAGGAGAAAAGATGAAAATAGGAATCAAAGTTGTTTTATTCCTTTTTATGCTAATCACTGTATCGTGTGCCAAACAAAACCTGCTATTTTTAACGGAAGAATTTCCACCTTTTAATTTCACCAAGGATGGAGACGTAACAGGTTTGTCAACTGAGATCGTTCAGGCTGTTTTAGCAGAAACGGACATCGCTTATGAAATTCAGGTAAAACCCTGGAAAGAATCTTATGATCTTGCATTAAGCACAAAGAATAGTGTGCTATTTTCGACCAGTAGGCTGGAAAACAGAGAAGAATTGTTTAAATGGGTAGGACCAATTGCCCCAGCTAATTATTCGGTATTTGCTTTAAAAAACCGAGAATTTAATTTTCAATCACTGAAAGATCTGAAAAATTATAAGATCGGCATTACTCAGGGTGATGCAAGAGAAAGTTATTTTCAATCACATGATTTTGTTTTAGGAGAAGAACTGGTTGTAGGTGAAAGTAATACAGCGAATCTTAAAAAACTTATGAATAAGGAATTGGACCTCTGGCCCATGGCGGATGCAGTAGCTTACTATACTGTTAAAGAACTCGGTTATTCTCACGAAGACGTTATTAAAAACGTATTCAAGCTGGAAGACCTTACAAAAGATGGTTATTATATGGCTGTAAATCTTAATACTTCTGATGCTGTTGTTAAGAAATTGCAAACTGCTTTGGATAAGATTAAAAGTAATGGAACCTACGATTCAATCCTAAAAAAATGGGGTTTATAATTGTAAGTTATAAACCAGGTTAAGGCAGGAAAAATGAAAATAATTTTATTTATTGTAACTTTATTGGCTATCACTGTTTTATCTGCTGCAGATTTCTACGGCAGTGCAAGAATGGCTTATTGGTATAATTTACAGAACAAGGATTTTACCGGTAGCGAAGACAGATTATTATTGGATAATCATCTGATGGGAACCAGCAGATTTGGCGCAAAATTCAAGGGTGATGATTACACAGGAAGAGTCGAGTTTTCCCTTTCTCGAAGCGGAGTGAAATTGCGGCAAATCTGGGGAGAATATGATCTTAATTACTTGAAGATCCTGGTTGGACAAACATACACTGGTTTTTTCGATCTTCCCGCTCAGGCTGCTCCATTAATCGATGGATCCGAAAATCTGATGCAGGGTTACGGATTAATGTATGACTCACGCCAGTCAATGATCAAATTTACTTTCCAAAACGAACTGTACTTGATTTTCATGGAACCGCGCTTAGTTGATCCGAAAGACTTAGCAACCGCTTTAGCAATCGATAAAACTGAGATTGTAAGTGCCTTGATTCCGAAGGTAAATATTGGTTATAGATTCAACTTCAACAACCTTATGCTTCATCCTACTTTTGGCATTAACATGTCTAAATATAACAAGGATTTTACTGGTGGATTGGATGATCAGGTTCTGGCTTATGCTATAGCATTATCTCTCAAATATAATGCAGATAAACTTTCCCTTCTTACTCAGGTAAGTTATGGTCAGAATGTGAAAGATTATGGTATGGCTTCACCTGCTGTCATCAGCAGTGCAACATCGATAGACAATGAAGTTGAAAATGCAACTGTTATGGGTGGCTTTTTGGAACTGACTTATCAACTTCTTGCTAAGAAATATTTAACTGGCGGAGTAGGATATTTCAGTGGTGATCGTGCCGATCTGGATAATCCTGACACAGCTATGACAGGTTATCTGCAGGCAAAGATATATCTGCACAAATTTATGTTTATCACACCAGAAGTCGGCATTATCGATGAAATGGAAGATGGTATGGGAAACAGTCAAGGATCACAAACCTATTTTGGAATTAATTTCCAGGCAGATTTTGAAATGAATTTTAAATAATAGAAAGTTTTAAAAAAAGATTATAGAAAAAAAACCGCCAGATTTTAAAAAATATTTGGCGGTTTTTTATAATTATTTAAAGTTTAGTCCAATTGACCATAGGAAAGTTGACAGATCAGGCTGGACATTCCTGATCGTCTTAAAGAAAAAAATAAGGAGAGTCCTATGGCTAAGAAAAAACAAGATGACTATTTGGGAATCGGTCGTCTCA
>JAIPJH010000065.1 GCA_021734245.1 Candidatus Cloacimonadota bacterium
TCTTCATTTATTCTCACTATTTCCTCTTTTGTACTATTGTTTCCATAAAGTACCAAAAATAGCCCGTAGCAGAAATAAAAATTATGAAATATCTTGATTTTAAAGAAGAATTTTTCGATCTTGCCTGTTTTAATCTTAATCAGATTTATGCCTGGCAGCCAGACTTTGATCGGAAAAATCTGACAAGATGGCTGAAAAAAGGTTACATATTGCGGTTAAAACAAGCTTATTATACTTTCTCCGAATATCTGTCCAAGCCGGATTTTGAGCTTTACTTTGCCAATAAAATGTATTCTCCTTCTTATATCAGCCTTCAGTCTGCCTTAGCTTTTTATGGTATGATACCAGAATCTGTTGTCCAAATTACCAGTGTGTCATCACGCAAAACATCTAGTTTCATTAATCAAATGGGAGAATTTTCCTATAAAACTATTAAAGCTGACTTTTTCTTTGGCTATAAATTGAAATCGATATCTGATGATAAAACAGTAAAGATAGCAACACCCGAAAAAGCTCTTTTAGATTTATTTTATCTGTATCCTTTTTACAATTCAGAACAAGAAATTTTAAACTTAAGAATAGACGAAGACTTCCTTAAAAATGATTTTAACTATGGATTATTGGAAGAGTATCGTCAAAAAATGAACATTCTTGCCTTAGATGATCGTCTAAATAAATTTCGAGAAGCTTATAAATTTATTTGATCAATTTATGTTACGAAGGTGAAAGAATAGACGTAATATGTTTCGTCGTCTGCCAGTTAAAGTCCCTCAATATGATGACATTCTCCATTTGAATAATTCAATTTATTGGTTCAATCGTCTCGATTGAACTTTATGTTTTACTGATTGTTAACGGACAGATATGTGAAATTTTCGGGACGAAAATTGTAATGCTAAAACTCCACGAGACGTGAAGTCCAACGAGAAATCATCATCTGCGAAAGGCTGAACCCTGACGCTGAATCGAAAAAGTCCTGCGAAGCTTTGCGAAGACGGAAAGAGACGTTTTCATGTTTCGTCAAAACAACAGTGGGATTTCCTCAACATGACGTTTTCTTTGGTCGTCATCCTGAGGAATTCTTTCACAGGAGATTGACGAAGGATGTATTATAATAAATGAAACAAAGTTATGTTTACATTCTTACAGATTCTCATAATCAAAAGCTTTATATCGGTATTACAACAAATCTTATAAAACGAATAAATGAACATAAGAACCATACAATTGAAGGTTATACAAAAAGATACAATTTAAGCAAGCTTGTATACTTTGAAGAATTCTTAGATGTTAAAACTGCAATTAGAAGAGAAAAGAATTTAAAAAGAAAATTACGACAAAAGAAGATAAAATTAATTGAAGCGATGAATCCTAAATGGATTGATTTTTATGATCTTCTGATCAATGAAGTTGATATAAATTCTTACATAGAAAATAGAAAGATATATTTAGAACATATTAAGAAAAAACCGTCATCTTGAGGAATTCTTTCCAAGTAGATTGTCGACTGTGTCCTGCGAAGCTTTGCGAAGACGGAAGAATCAGACGATTTAAAACCCCAACACCCAGAACCTTGTATCTTATACCATGTTGTGATATAAAAATGCGTTATTAAAAAATAAAATATAAATCGGAGTAAACCAATGAACCTAACCGTAATCGGAACCGGCTATGTAGGGCTGGTAACAGGAACCTGTTTTGCCGAAATGGGCAATAATGTTATCTGTGTGGATAACGACAAACGCAAAGTCGATATGCTTCTGGCTGGAGAAATTCCCATCTGGGAACCCGGACTGGAAGATTTGGTGCAGCGAAATTTTAAAGAAGAACGTCTACATTTTACCATGGATATCAAGCACGCAGTCGAAAATTCTGATGTTTGTTTTATCGCAGTGGGTACGCCACCCGATGAAGACGGTTCTGCCGATCTGCAGTATGTGCTGGCTGTGGCCAAGGATATCGCTACTTATATGAATGGTCACAAGATCATCGTCGATAAATCCACCGTTCCCATCGGCACTGCAGATAGAGTTTGCGAAACCGTACAGGCAATTCTGGATGAGCGAAATGTGGATTACACCTTCGATGTGGTTTCTAATCCCGAATTCCTGAAAGAGGGTGATGCCATCAACGACAGCATGAAACCAGACCGCGTGGTAGTGGGAACAGACAGCGAAGAATGTGCCGAAGTGATGCGGGAATTGTATGCACCATTTGCCCGAACTAAAGATAAAGTAATCGTGATGTCTGTACGCAGTGCTGAGATGACCAAATACGCTGCCAATGCTATGCTGGCTACCAAAATTTCCTTCATGAACGATATTTCCCGTTTGTGTGAAAAAGTTGGGGCTGATGTGCATGAAGTGCGTAATGGTATCGGCTCTGATTCCAGGATCGGCTACAAATTCATCTATCCCGGCATCGGTTATGGTGGCAGCTGTTTTCCCAAAGATGTGAAAGCCTTGATCAAAATTGCCGAAAAAGAAGGAATGACAGCCAGAGTTCTGCAGGCTGTGGAAGCTGTGAATGACGATCAGAAAAGCTGGCTGGCAGAAAAACTGATAGCACATTTTGGTGCTGATCTGAAAGGAAAAACCATCGCTCTCTGGGGGCTTTCTTTCAAACCTAAAACCGATGATATGCGAGAAGCTCCTTCCCGCACCATTATCAAAATGCTGACCGATCTGGGAGCTGAGATCAAAGCTTACGATCCGGTGGCCATGAATGAAGCGAAACGTGTTTTCAGTCAGTACGAAAACATAACTTATACAGAAACCAATTACGAAGCTCTACAAGGTGCTGATGCCCTGATGCTGCTTACCGAGTGGAATCAGTTCCGTAATCCAGATTTTGCCAAGATGAAAAAGCTGATGAAATCACCGATAGTTTTTGATGGCCGTAACCAGTACAATCCGGCTGAGATGAAAGAGCTGGGCTTTACCTATTTTGGCATTGGGAGAAAAGTTTAGAGACTCTGTGATGGAGTGACTTTGAGACTTTGAGAAATGAGAATCAGAGATCATCAGGATTTGCAAGTATATCAGTTAGCTTTCGATTGTGCAATGCAGATTTTTGAGATCACCAAGACTTTTCCCAAAGAAGAAAGATACTCTTTGACTGATCAGATCAGAAGATCATCAAGATCTGTGACTTCCAACCTGGCTGAAGCATTTCGCAAGAGAAGATACCCGAAGGCTTTCGTCGCAAAATTAAATGATTCTGAAGGCGAAGCCGCGGAAACTCAAGTTTGGCTGGAATACAGTTTGAAATGTAAATATATAAGTGTGAAAGAATTTGATAAACTAAATACAGATTATGATCACATTATAGGAAAATTAGTTAATATGGAACGATATCCGGAAAAATGGTCAGTTTAATAAATCCCATAGTCTCAAAGTCACATAGTCTCAAAGTCACATGGTCACAAAGTCACATAGTCTCAAAGTCACATGGTCTCAAAGTCCAAAACAATGGATCAGGAATTAAAAGAGTAATTTCACTAATGCAATATGCTAAAGCTCCACTGCCAAAATTTGAAGTTTTCGGAAATACATTTAAGGTAACATTATTTCCAATTTCCGAAATAGAAAATGGCGGAGTAAATGGCGGTGTAAATGGCGGAGTAAATGGCGGAGTAAATCAATTGCTTGAAATTATTCGCCAAACTCCTGGAATAAATACTTCACGACTTTGCGAAATTACTAAAATTTCTAAAAGGACACTGGAAAGGAATCTTAAGGAACTTAAAGATAAAAATGAAATTGAGTTTCTGGGTTCACATAGAGCAGGTGGATATCATGTGATTTCGGCAGGAAAACATATATCTTCTGGCGGAGTAAATGGCGGAGTAAATGGCGGTGTAAATAAATTGCTTGAAATAATTCACAATAATCCCGGAGTAAATGTTACGCAACTTGCAGAAATTCTACAGATCTCTAAACGAACTTTGGAAAGGCGACTTCAGAAACTCCGAGATGAAGAAAAAATCGAATTCAAAGGTGCTCCAAAAACCGGTGGATATTTCGTAAAGTAAAACAGAACTGAGAATTGAGAGATGAGACATGGCAATTATAAATAGTTTTCGCGATTTGATAGTTTATCAGAAAGCATATAAATTAGCTATGGAAATTTTCGAAGACAGTAAAAAATTTCCTATAGAAGAAAAGTATTCTCTCACAGATCAAATTCGTCGTTCTTCCCGATCTGTTACTTCGAATATCTCTGAGGCTTGGTCCAAAAGAATTTATGAAAAATATTTTGTATCTAAACTTTCTGATGCTTTGGGTGAAGAATACGAAACTGAAGTTTGGCTGGATTATTCTAAAGATTGTGATTATATTAAAATGAAAAAACATACATATTTCCGTGCAGAATATGAAGAAGTCCGTAAAATGTTAATCTCAATGATAAATAATCCTCAAAAATTTTGTAAATAATGTATCTTAAAATTAATCTCACCTCTCACCTCTCATTTCTTTTAAATTCGAAGTAATTAATTCTAATAGGAATAATAAATCATTATGAAATTATTAGTAACCGGCGGTACGGGATATATTGGCAGCCACACTGTGGTGGAATTACTGCAGGAAGGCCATCAAGTTACCATCATCGATAATCTTTCCAACAGCAAGGTAATGGTTTTAGATCGTATAGAGCAGATCACCAACATTAGACCAGAATTCCATAAATGTGATATTCTGGATACTGATAAACTAAATGATATCTGCAGTCAAAACAGCTATGATGCTGTGATCCATTTTGCCGGTTTGAAAGCAGTGGGTGAATCCACAGAAATTCCGCTGGAGTATTATCACAACAATGTTGCAGGCACAGTAAATTTATGCCGAGTTCTTCAAAAACATAATATCAAGAATTTCATCTTCAGCTCATCTGCTACGGTTTACGGTTTTAATCAGGATGTACCTTTCAAGGAAGACTATCCGCGCTCAGCTACCAATCCTTATGGACAATCAAAACTGATGATCGAACATATCCTGGAAGATCTGCAGAAATCTGATCCTGACTGGAATATCGTTTTGCTGCGCTATTTCAATCCGGTAGGTGCTCATGCCAGCGGTTTGATCGGTGAAGACCCCAACGGAATTCCCAATAATCTGATGCCGTTTATCAGTCAGGTGGCAGTTGGTAAGCGAGATCAACTCAATGTATTTGGCAATAACTATCCCACACCTGATGGCACCGGAGTTCGCGATTATATTCATGTGGTAGATCTGGCGATTGGTCATCTTAAAGCTCTGGATCAGATAGAAAAAAATTGTGGTTTGAAAGTTTATAATCTTGGTTGCGGTAAAGGCTACAGTGTGTTGGAAGTGATCAAAGCCTTTGAAAAAACAACCGGCATAACAATTCCCTATAAAATTGTGGATAGACGTCCCGGAGATATTGCTACCAGTTTTGCTGATGCTTCTCTAGCCCAAAAAGAACTCAGCTGGCAGGCTGAAAAAGATATCGATGCCATGTGCAAAGATGCCTGGAAGTGGCAGAAGGAAAATCCGGGAGGGTATGTTTAAATTCACTAGTACTTTGGGAATATTGATAATTATTGTGCTCTTAGAATTAATATGTCTTTGCTGGAATAGTTTGAATAAATTTTGGTAATAAATTTAACAATTGATTTCAAATTAATTAATGAAGCTTAAAAAATTGCTGGCATCAAAACAAAGAAGGATAAAGTTAATAAAGCGTTACGGGAATATATGAAAAGGTATAAGCAGATGGAGATTGTTGATTTATTTGGTTCTGTTGAATACGATTCTGAATATAATTATAAAGAAGGGCGAAAGAAAAGATGAAAGTTTTGGTTGATCCATCTGTCTGGTCTTTGCAAAGAAAGAGGGAATATCTGAGTTCATTTCCTGCTAAATTTCTGATTGAGAAAGATAGAGTATTTACTGAAAATGCCAATCGTCCTCATGGATACGGACTTATTGATCCCAACAGTTTCTCCCCTTTCCCCAAAAATCCCTTAATATCACGGTTTTTTAGAGAAATTGGCTTGGCCGAGGAATTAGGATCAGGCGTTAGAAATCTCTATAAATATACTAAATTTATTCTGCTGGCATGGAACCCAGCTTGTTCGAAGCAGATATTTTTAAATTAGAAATACCACTGAAATTTAGCTCTACCGAGCAAGTTACTGAGCAAGCTACCGAGCAAGCTACCGAGCAAGCTAATAAAATCATTGAAGTTAATTTATTCTCAAAAGTACTGGATTTTTGCCAAAAACCCAGAACAAGTAGAGAAATAAAGGAATTTCTGGGTTTGAAACATCGGGAATATTTCCGATCAAAAATTCTAAACCCCTTGCTTAAAGAAGGTTTATTACAGATGACTATTCCTGATAAACCAACTAGTCCCAAATAAAAAATATTACTCAAAAGGAAATAGACCAAAATGAAAGTATTAATTACTGGAGCAGCGGGTTTTATCGGCTCACATTTAGCAGAAGCTTTAGTCAAAGAGCATCAAGTTATCGGTCTGGATAATTTCTGTGATTTTTACGATCCTGCTATCAAGCATAAGAATATTGAAGAACTGCTGAAAAACGATAACTTTAAGCTGATCGAAGCTGATATTAGACATCAAAAAACTGCCTCAGAAATCTTTACTGAAAATGATTTTGATCTGGTTATTCATCTGGCAGCTATGGCTGGTGTACGTCCTTCTATCGAAGACCCACAACTTTATACAGAAGTTAATATAAATGGAACAGTTAATCTTTTGGAAGAGTGTAAAAAGCATGGTATTAAAAAATTCATTTTTGCTTCTTCCTCCTCAGTTTACGGCAATAACAAAAAAGTTCCTTTTGCCGAAACCGATCCGGTAGATCATCCTATTTCTCCTTATGCTGCTACCAAAAAAGCCGGAGAACTGATCTGTCATACCTATCATAAACTCTATGCTATTTCGCTGATCTGTCTGCGCTTTTTCACAGTTTACGGCCCACGTCAGAGACCTGATCTGGCTATCCATAAATTTACCCGTAGAATGTTGAATGGCGAAGAAATTCCGGTTTTTGGTGATGGCACAACCAGACGTGATTACACTTACATCGATGATATTATCGATGGTATTTTGAAAGCTGTTAATTATGTTGATTCCACTTACGTCTATGATGTCTTCAATCTGGGTGAATCGCAGACCATCAGTCTTCAAGATATGATCAGCACCCTGGAGGATACACTTCAGATCAAAGCTGAAAAGAAAATACTTCCTCTGCAGCCGGGAGATGTGCAGCAGACCTTTGCCGATATTACCAAGAGCAGAAAAATCCTGGGTTATGATCCTCAAATTGATTTCCAGGATGGAATTGCCCTGTTTATAGATTGGCTCAAACAGCAGTAACATAGGGATTTGTATAAGCAAGTACATAAATTGTGATTGATTGATAGAAAATAAGTTATCAGTATTTTGTGATATTATAGCTCATTGGAGCATGGGAATTGGCTCAAAAAGCTCAATATTTGAGCTTATAAAAGTAGTTATGTGAGCTTCAAAAGGAATTATCAGATGATTCAAAATAGAGATCGTGATATTTTGCGGTACATAAAAACCAACGGCGAACTTTCTTCAAAAGAGATTTTTGAGGGACTTTCTATACCTGTAAGTTATGCAACCTTAAAAAGAGATCTCAAAAATCTAGTTTTAAATGAATACCCGATGGTAAAAGGAAAGGGAAGATCAACAAGATATGTTATTTCACCAGCGTATGAGTTAATTCAACCTATTGATATTCAGAAATATTACGAAAAGGAAATTGATGAAAGAGAAATAAAACAAAAATTCAATTTCCAGGTCGCTGCCCAATAGAAATTTTCCAGAGAGGGTTGAAGCCAAAGCTGAAAGTAAATAAAATTTTCTCAAGACCGTCATGCAAGTGACGGTCTTTTTATTTGCCTAAAAAAAAAAATATTTGACTAATTATCTTTCATATCCATTTTCAGTAAGTGCAAGTTCTTACAAAAAAGAAAGAAAAAGAATTGTTGCAAAAACAAAATTTGGAGGTTATTATGAGTATGCGCCCACCCAGTATTAACAGTGTATCCATCGCCGGTAATATCGTGCGGGATGCCCAGGTAAATCATGTCGGAGCCAATAACATTGCCGTCACTACCATCACCGTGGCTCACAACCAGCGTTATCGCGGCAAAGACGAAAAGTGGCAGGAATCCGTATCCTTTGTGGATGTGGAAGTCTGGGGAGCTCTGGCCGAAAGAGCCGAAGAGTTCTATAAAAAAGGTATTCCAGTTATTGTGGAAGGCAGTCTTAAATCTAACAACTGGAAGGACAAAGAAGGCCGCAATCATTCCAAAATTTTGATCAGGGCAGACCGGGTTCATCTGCTCAGCTTTCCTGATAGGAAGGAGGATGAATAAAAAAAAGCTGGCAGTGAATAATCTACCAGCTTAAAAACTTTTAAATTCTTTTGTAACTTAGAATTTATATCCCACACCAAAATGATGGGTAAGACCCATGGTGTGTGTGTTGACAGCGTAATCGATCAGTACATTGAACATGTCAAAACGGGCTCCGGCTGAAAAGCTTTTGGGATTGGTGCGCAGGCCCAGTCGCAGAATCAGCATATCCAGCACTTTCACTTCGCTGCCGGTGTGGATCTCAGTATCACCATCGATCGCTTTTTTCAGTTCAAGATTGGTCGTTACATCGGCATAGGGCGAATAGGAAATTCCCATGGCAATCCTTTGCGGCAGCTCATGATCGTTACCTGTTCCCACCGCCGGATTATTGAGATTATAAACTGTGAAACCGATCCTGGTGCGTTGATGCAGTGTGGCCAGAAGACCAGCATTTATTCCCAGCACCGACTGACTGCCAAAACCGTCGATCTTCAGGCTGTACATATTGAGGCTGTAACCGAAATCCAGTGAGGAGTGGATATCCTTCAGAATATTCATTCCATGTGAAACCACATAGTTCTTTTCTGATAAGAGGTTAACTCCCAGGTATTCTGCATCCAATGACAACAAACCAAATCCGATACGCCCGAATTTGCCGGGCAGTTTCAGGCCGAAAGCAAAACTGCTGACTTCGGCAAAATCACAGCCGAAAAGCTGAGTATAACCCACCAGAATATTATTCGGAGAATTTACCAGGCCGGCCGGATTGTAGAAGACAGCATTGGCATCATCACTGGTGGCATAGAAAGCTCCACCCATTCCACGTGCTCGGGGAGAAGGTTCATAATCATCAAAAATAGCTGCCAGCTGCAGAGCTGTGGCAATTATCAGTAGTACAAGTATAGTTTTTTTCATGATTCTCCTCCTTATTTCAGCGGAGCGCCCACCACGATGGGAGCTTTGGCTGTGCTTTTACTGCCATTTATAGTATTGGTCACTTCCAGATAACAAATATATAAACCCAGCGGAACCAGTTTATTATCTTTATCCTTGCCGTTCCAGTTATACCGGGTAATGCCGCTGCCTGATAAAATATTATTTAGCGGTTCCACCATCAGCTTGCCTTCTGCATTGTAGATGCGCAGGATAACCTTGTCACCACTGCGGGAGCCGAATTCGATGGGGAAGGTCTCTGCCATGTAGGGATTAAAAGCTTTAGGAGGAACTGTCAGCACTGCTTTTAATTTGGGAACATCAATATTGAAAAAGAAAGGATCGGCAGCGGGAAATTCTTCCGGCAGGATCAGCGTATCACCGTCAGCTTCGAAGGCTTCAATATAGAAAGAGACAATTTCTCCCTGTTTAAAGGAAGGCAGCTGCACCATAAAACTGTCAATGCGTACATTTGTAAATAGTGTCATCTCCTCCAGATTCCAGTTCAGATCAGCATTGGTCTTCCAATAGAGGTCGACCGAGTTGAAAGTCTCAGGATAACCGAAAGTGATCTCAACAGGTTTTCCGGCTATGGTAGTTGAAATATCTCCCCAGGGATAGTTCTCATATTCTCCTGGTCCCAGATGATCCTGATAACCAGCTAAAATCTGAAAACTGTTGTTGTAAATACTTCCCACACCGATTGCCTGCAGAAGATAGCCATCCACAAATTCTGAAACATCGATGCCGGTGGAATCCCAGACGCGAATAATAGTCGTGCCGCCGGTCAGATCTTCCACAGTCAGGTTCCAGCCACCGCCGGCGTAATAGGGATCGGATACAGTGCCGATCACTTTCACGAAAGTTCCTTCATAATCGTTCAGATACTGGTTCAATTCCAGATAGACCGGAACCGGATCAGGATTGCCGGTGGACAGCACCTGGTAGGAAAAATCGGTGAGTTCTGTAACTCCGTTGTATTCATCCACTTCACCTGTTACGCGTACTTCGTTACCGCGGATCAGATCATTTTCATAAGCCGATGTAATATCATAATCGAAGATCATCATACCGCGATCCGAATCGTCCTGAATAAAGACATTGCAGCGCTGGTCGTGAGTAATTCCCACCCCGATGGTCACAAGACCTTCAATGGTCACGATCTGGCCATTATAAACATTTGTACTGTCCTGAATACTGGCGATGGGTGTAATGGTCTGAGCCAGCAGCAGGCCGGGTAAAATTGTCAGTAGCAATAAAATATATTTCATGCACTCTCCTTTGCTTTGTTCGAGAAAACACTGAAAATTATCAAAAGGCAGATAGCGACAACAATAGAGCTGTCGGCAATATTGAATACCGGCCACCTGTTCATGATAAAATCAGGAAAATCGGTCCAGATGAAATCAGTAACATAACCGTAGATGATACGATCGATCAGATTTCCCACAGCACCACCCAGGATCAGGCTGTATGCTATTGTATCAACCTTGTTGCGGGAGCTTAAGATGAGATAGACCAGCAGCAGTGAAGCCAGAGAAGAAACGATCAGAAAAATGATGCGATTGAGCTCGGCGGATCCGAATGAAAAACTGAAAGCTGCCCCGGTATTACGAACATGAGTCAGCCAGAAAAATTTGGGTGTGAGCTTGATTATGTCGCCATAGCTGATATTGGCTCTGACCAGATATTTGGTAAGCTGATCCAGAAATATGATGAAAAATGAGATCCAGAAAAATGTGATATTTCCCACCACGATCCTGGCATCTCGAGTTGTTTCCTGAATAGTATTTTCTTCTATATGGTTCAACGTCTTCTTCTCTTTTTCATTTCCTCTTTAGATTTACAATCGATGCAAAACTTGGCATAAGGAACAATCTTCAATCTTTTTTCGGAAATCAAATCTCCACAAATCTCACAGATTCCATAAGATTTGTCATAAATTCTGCGTAATGCCTGGTTGATATATTTTAGTTTTTCCAATTCCTTGTTCAGAAGATAGACCCTCTTTTCCGCTTCATCAGTATCTGTTCCCAGATCCGCCTGATGCACAGAATAAGATGACAGATCTCCCGACTGGTCTTTAGCACCGCGTTTCTGAATCTCATCGATGCCGTGAATGATCTTTTGAGTTTGGTTTTTTTCTTCCAGAAGTATCTCTTCGTACTTCTCGAGTTTTTTCATGGTAAATTCTTTGGCAGCCATTAGCTACTCCCTTCCCTTTATATTTTTTCTATGATATTATTGATCAGATATTCCAGCTTAACTCTGGCCTGCTCGGCATATTTCCAGATCTCTTCCTGACTGTGGGGTTTGGAATGAAAAATGTTACTGAGATTGGTAACTGTGGAGATGCCCAGAACTTCCATACCACTGTGAACTGCTACGATCACCTCCGGTACGGTTGACATGCCAACCAGGTCTGAACCCAGTTTCTGCAGCATTTTGCATTCTGCCCTGGTTTCCAGGCTGGGACCGGCCAGTCCTGTATAAACTCCGTGTTTCAATTGAAATCCTTTTTCCCTGGCGATCTCATCACACAGATCCCGCAGACGTTTGCTGTAAGGCTGGTTGAAGCTGGGAAACCGTTCGCCAAAATCAGCCAGATTCTTACCAATCAGAGGATTATCTCCGGTAAAATTGATATGATCATCGATCACTACCAGATCGCCGGGCTGCAGGTCTTCATTCAGACTGCCAGCCGCATTGGTGATAATGAGAGTTTCAATTCCCAGCAGTTTGAGAAGGCGAATCGGAAAAGTGATCTGCTGCATGCTGTAGCCTTCGTAGTAGTGCAGTCTGCCCTGCATGATCACGACCTGTTTCCCAGACAGCTCTCCAAATACAAACCTGCCTTTATGAGAGGGGGCTGTGGAGGAAGGCATCTGGGGAACATCCTGGTAATCTACAATGGTGGGATCTTCTATCAGATCGGCCACCGAGTTCAATCCTGTACCCAGAATAATCCCGATATCCGGTTGCTGCTTGATTTTTCCTTTCAGATGATCCGCTGCTGTCTGTAGAGTTTTCAGCATATTACAATCCCAGAATGATATTACGCAGTATATTTAAAAGGATGATGACGATGATAGGAGAAAAATCTATCATCATATTCGGGATTATTTTTCGCATCTGCATTCGAACCCAGCCTAAAACCGGTTCTGTGATGCGGATGATAAAAACGTAGATACTAAAAAAGGGGCTTTGAGCTGTGATGGGAAACCAGGAAAGAACAGCCCTGATAACAATAATAATTATATAAATATCGATCAGCTGATTTATAAACAGTGCTAAAGAATTCATTATTCAAATACCTCATGACAGTTGCGGCAGCGTGCTTCGTAGATGCCCGAGGCTCCGACCACGACGGTTTCTTTATCGTGAGTGAGCCTTTGAGTTCTACTGGCAGGATTGCCGCATTTTACGCAGATAGCGTTGAGTTTGGTTACATATTCAGCAATAGCCAGTAAAGCCGGCATCGGGCCAAAAGGTTTGCCCCGGTAATCCTGATCCAGTCCGGCAGCAATAACCCGTTTGCCACTATCAGCCACGCGGCTGCATAACTTAACAATACCTTCATCAAAAAACTGGATCTCATCTATCACGACAACTTCAGTATCATATTTTACCTGCTGGTGAATTTCCCGGGAAGTTTCCACAAGTACGGAAGGAGTTTTCATCTGACTATGTGAGACAATCTGATTCTCATCATATCTATTATCAATTTTCGGCTTGAATACCTGGATCTTCTGTCGGGCGAATTCTGCTCTATGTACACGCCGGATAAGCTCCTCAGTTTTGCCACTGAACATGCTGCCACAGATCACCTCTATCCAGCCTGTCTTATTCTTGATAATATTCATATCAACTCCGGTGCCATATATTTGACAGCACTTTTATGTGTCAAATGATTTGTGGGTCGAATTCAGGAGCCGGATTCAGGTGGATTGTAAGGACTTAAAATATAGGCAATTATAGTCATAATAGAGAGATAAGAAGGTTATAGAATTTGCTCTTAATTTAGTTATTACCTTGAAAATAATTTATAGTATAAAAATTTATTGGACAAATTTAAAGTAGTAAATTAAATTTGTCTCAAGAGTGAGGTGTAAAATGTATATTAAAAGAGATGCAGAAGTTCTCCTGAAAAAGTTCGCAGATCAGTATCCGGCGGTTACGATCACAGGACCACGTCAGTCCGGTAAGACTACGATCTGCCGACACACATTTCCTGATAAAAAATATGTATCATTGGAAGATCTGGACTATCGTGATTATGCTGAAGATGATCCGCGTGCTTTTTTATCAGAATTTTCGAATGGTGTAATTATCGATGAAATTCAGCGTGTACCATCATTACTCTCCTACATTCAAGGAATTGTGGATAGAAAACAAAAAAAAGGAGAATTTATTCTAACCGGCAGCTCGCAGTTTGAGTTATCAAGTAAAATATCTCAATCACTAGCAGGAAGAACAGCAATATTGAAACTGCTTCCATTTTCTTTTCTAGAAGTTTATTCGGAAACTGATAAGTCAAGGTCTTGGATGAATAAAATTCTCTATACAGGATTTTATCCCAGGATATTCAATGACAAGCTTGATCCTACCGATAGTTTATCTGCCTATATTGAAACTTATGTTGAAAGAGATGTGAGAATGTTCAGCGAAATTCGGGAATTAAAAATTTTCAGAACATTCTTGAGATTATGCGCTGCCAGAACTGGGCAATTGTTAAATTATTCTAATTTGTCTAATGCTTGTGGCGTTTCGGTTCCCACTATAAAGAACTGGATTTCAATCTTAGAGCAAAGCTATTTAATATTTCTACTTCAGCCCTACCACAGTAATCTAAAAAAACGGTTAGTTAAGACTCCGAAAATGTATTTTTATGATGTAGGATTGTGTGCCTACTTAAATGGAGCAAAGAAAAGTGAACACTTGAATTCATTGCCGAACAGAGGATCACTTTTTGAAAATTTTATAATTGCTGAAATGCTGAAAATGAATTACCATCATGGTTTGAAAAAAGAGTTCAATTTTTACCGAGATAAATCGGGTGTTGAAATAGATACAATAATTGATAATGGTATTGATCTGCTTCCGATTGAGATAAAATCTGCTTCAACATTTAATAAAACATTTACAAAAAATTTAAACTATTTCTCACAATTTCATGCTTCCGAACATTTAGGAACTATAGTTTATACTGGATTGTCACAAGTAAGAAGCAACTACAATATTTTTAATTTCAAAGACTTTTTCAACTCGTTTGTTAATTATTATTGAATCTTCTGAGATTAGCTTTATGTTCTACAAAAAATTGATGATTAATTTAGTCACAGTAACATTAAGATCAATTTCTCAGAATGAAGATTACCTTTTTGCTAAAACCTGGAGAGTATTCGATCAGCATGACAAATATTTGTGATGTGATAAAGATGTCTTATCAAACTAATATGTGGAAAACTAAATCTCGATCCCATACTTATTTATCTTCTGATATATGGTCGATCGATTTAAATTCAAGATCTTAGCAACTTTACTTACTTTATTGTTGTGCCGTCTCAGGTGATACTGTAAATATTTTTTATCAAACTCAGCTGTTGCTTCTTCATAATCCTGGTTGGCAATAATAGTTTCTATATCATTAAAAATTGTCTCCTGTCGTCCTGTTTTTCTTCGCTTCAATTCTTTTATGACAATGTCATTGTCAAAATGGTCGTACATAACAAACAGGTATTCGGTTAATTTCTTCAATTCCCGCACGTTTCCGGGCCAGTGATAAGCAAGAAATTCTGATCTTAGTTTTTTGAGATCGATATCGAAAGAACCTGATTGATCCTGCTTATATTTTTCACAGAAATAGTGAAACAAGATTAGAATATCATCCGACCTGGCTCGAAGTGGTGGAAGTTGAATGATATTTCCATCTAACCGGAAAAACAGATCTTTTCGAAAAGATTTTTCTTTCACCAGTTTCAACAGGTTCTTATTGCATGCGAAAATAAGTCGAACATCGACTTTTTTTGTATCTCCACCAACGATGCGAATTTCTTTCTGTTCGATCGCTCTTAATATCTTTGCTTGTACATTTGCATTTATATTTGAGATCTCATCCAGAAACAGGACGCCGCCCGAAGCCTGTTCGAAAAAACCTTGTTTGTCATTTACAGCACCGGTAAAGGAGCCTTTTTTGTGACCGAAAAGTTCTGAATCTATCAGAGTTTCCGGCATACCTCCCGAATTGACAACGACATAAGGTTTTCCCAGTCTTTCCGATTGCAGGTAAAGCTGCCTGGCAACGATATCTTTTCCCGTGCCAGTCTCACCCTGAATAAGTACATCTACATTGCCTGCGGCAAAGCGTGCTATCCTGTCTTTTACCTGCATAATTGCACTTGATTTGCCTATCAGTGGAGCTTCCCGGATCAGATCATACCGAAGATTTTCTTTATCTGTAGTAAGAGCGGAAGACAACTGCTGCTGCTGCTTAAGTTTCAGAGCTTGTTTAACTTCGTTGAGGAACTTCATGGAATTGAAACCGCTGCTTTTCTCGATGAAAGTATATGCTCCCAGCTTAATTGAATGGGCGACCTCGGAGCGGCTGGCTTCACCAGAAAGGATGATAACCTGAGAGGTGAAATTGTTTTCCAGTTTCAGTCGTTCAAATACTTGAATACCGCTTAACCTGCTGTTATTTAATTTAATATCCAAAATCAATAGATCGGGATGGAAGCGCTCATACCAGTCAAAAAACTCATCACTGTTGGAGCTGGTTCTAACATCATAATCTGCTTTTTTTAACAAATCGGAATAAAACTCCAAAAGATCGGGATTGTCTTCCAGAATCAGGATTTTGTTCATCTATTTTAACCCCCTCAATCCCCCTTGACCAGCCTTCGTATAACTTCGGCAAGGCTGGCAGGGGGAAGTAAACAAATAAAAAATTTTATAAACTACGCTGTGATTGGTTTAAACGGTAATTTTATTAACACGCAGAAATCACCTTCACTCACAAAATAATCCAATTCACCTTCATGCCTTTCAATGATCACTTTTGCTATCGGCAAACCGATCCCAGAGCCTTTCGGCTTGCTGGAATAACCTACATTGCCGAACTCTTCCGACTGATATTCTTTTTGATTTATCGGGTTGGAAATTGTCAGTAATATTTCTGATTTTAATTTTTGCAACTTAAGCTTTATATTTTGATCTTTTGTAACTTCTTCCAATGCATTCATAATAAGATTATCCAAAGCAATCCTGAAGAGGTTCTCGTCAATTATTATGTAAATATCTGTTTTAGAAGATTCAAATTCGATGCAGTGAAAATTGTTGTGTTCCACATGATTCATCAGCACCTGTCTGATGAACATATTGAGTTCAACTTTCTCTTTGTAAAGTTTATCAATATGAGAAAACTTGGAAAGTGTCTGAGCAGCCTGGGAAATGTTATCGATGGAATTGGTCAAACGATCCAGATAGGTTTGGTTTTTTTCTTTTACTTCTTCGGCATATTGATCTGTCAGCATTTTCATCATCAGCACCTGGTTTTTCATGTCGTGCGAGATGCGCTGAATGATCTCCGATTCATCCCGGGATTGAATTTCGTAAACAGTGTATTTGAAAAGCAGGAAGTTTTTATGGTAGATTAGAATGGGTGTATCGGAAAGGTCAGAGAGAATATTATAAACTTCAGATTTTGAATTTGAGTATTTTTTAGGCAGATTAATTTGTTTCGAAATTTTTCCTTTAAGATTAATAAAATGGAAGGTGTGAATAAAATTAAAATGAATGAAATAACTTTTTACTGGTGATTTTATTGGTATTATTAATTTGAAATGGAATATGTAAAGTAATGCCATAAATAAGAAAAATGATAAGAAAATTATAATAATGGAATAATTCCAAGTAATCACTTCTATAAATTCAATTTGGTTCTTTTTAGAAAAGAGTGGGTGAAGTTAAAAAAGTAGTTGAAGAAAAAAAAGCTATGAAGAAATTTTCCTCTAAAAAATAAATGGGGGAAAAATGTATAAAGAATTATTTGAACAGGCTCTTCATATAGAGTC
>JAIPJH010000066.1 GCA_021734245.1 Candidatus Cloacimonadota bacterium
TTGAGACGACCGATTCCCAAATAGTCATCTTGTTTTTTCTTAGCCATAGGACTCTCCTTATTTTTTTCTTTAAGACGATCAGGAATGTCCAGCCTGATCTGTCAACTTTCCTATGGTCAATTGGACTAAACTTTAAATAGACTGAAAAATTCTTTGAGACCCGCAGAATTTCCTGCGGGAATTTTTTGCTTACCATCAAGATTAAATTGACATCTTATGATCCAATCCAATTTTGAAACATTAAATAATGAGAAATAAAAATGATTGAAAAGTTAATAAAAAATTTATTAGTTTTAAATAACTTAATAAAATATATATTATGAATACTAAAATTCTTATCATAATTCCTGCTCATAACGAAGAATACAGCATCAAAAAGGTGATCCTTGATCTTCATAATGAAAACGGAAACTGGGATTTACTGGTGGTAAACGACGAATCGACAGATAAAACAAAAGAAATTGCCACAAAAATCGGATTAGCAAAAGTGATCAATCTTCCCTGTCAGGTTGGAATCGGTAGTTGTGTGCAGACAGGATTTAAATATGCAAGAAAAAACAATTATGATTTTGCAATTCAGTTCGATGGTGATGATCAGCATAAAGTTCATGAAATTCAGAAGCTTCTGGAACAATTGAAATCTGAGAAGATAGATGTTGTGATCGGTTCCAGATTCTGCATAAAAGATCCAAAATATAAACCTACTTTTCTTCGTTCGATTGGTATAAAAGTTTTTGAACTAATGAATTCCCTATTGATAAAACAAAAAATAACTGATAACACATCAGGCTTTCGAGCCTATAATAAAAAAGCTATCGATTTTCTTTCTGAGAATTATCCCACGGATTATCCGGAACCTGAAGCTGTTATTCTATTGGGAAGAAATGGTTTTAAAATGAAAGAGATCCACGTGGATATGGATCAGAGAAGTGGCGGCAAATCTTCAATCTACGGAATTTATACAATTTATTATATGATAAAAGTAACTTTATCGATCTTTCTTACTTTTATCCGACCCAGAATCTGTAATCCCAAAAAAACAAAGGAGAATGAATGAATCCTGTTTTTACTTCCAATCGAATTCAATACATTGCAGTTTTCTGCAGTATTGCCCTTTTGATCTTTATTTTTGAACTTACTCGCAGAAAAAAAATTCGTGAGCAATATTCAATTTTATGGCTTTTTTTCAGTGTGATTTTTGTGGTCCTTTCCATCTGGCGGGAAGGCCTGGATTTTTTTGCGAAACTGGTAGGAATTGAATATGCTCCCTCAGCTCTTTTCCTGCTTTTAGTTCTGGCAATATTCCTGATTCTTATCCAATTTTCTATTGTAATCTCCAAGCTTTCCGAAGAAAATAAAAAGCTTTCTCAGGAAATGGGTATAATGAAGTTAGAAGTGGAAGAACTGAAAAAGCGTGATGATTGAAGCGATAAAAAATAAATTTGAAATTGCCTTTCGATTGTTATGCAAGAAGATATATCTTTATCAATTGCAGAAAAGCAATCATTTACCCTTGCATCTTGGACCAATTGTGCCTTTAGTAGATATTTACCGGATTCATCAGTACAAAGATAAAAGTATTAATATTTTGCTGAAAACCCAAAATGACATCCCTGCAATTTCTATAAAAAACTTGGCTTGTTTCACCCAAGATCAATTGGGAGAGTTTCCTGTAGAGATCAAAATTGTTAATGAAATTCCCCAAAAAACAAGCAATAAATCGCAGTTCGTAATATCGCAAGCTGTTGATGAATTGAGGTACAAGATTTAATTAAATTATGAAAAAAAATCTATTGGTAACGCTTGCCGACGATAATTATATAGATCAGGCAAAACAGCTTTTTTCCAGTGTTTATTGGAATGCCGGCTGGAAAGGTGATTATCTTCTTTTAGCATACGATATACCAAATGAGAAATTGCACTGGTTCATAGAAAAAGGAATTATCATAAAAAAATGTGAAAAACTCCCAGGATATGAATTTAAAAGACCAACAACGGGAATAAGTAAATTCAAACTGTTTGCCCCGGATTTTAAAAATTGGAGAAAAATAATATATTTGGATGGAGATATAATCGTTCGTTCTTCATTAGATGAATTAACTAATGTTCAGAATTTTGCAGCAGTTAAAGATCTGGGAATGCCAAAATTGTACCACCAATTTAAAGGAATTAAAGAAGTATCTCCCGAAAAATATGATGTATTACGAACCAAATATGATCTTTCAGCATCCGCTTTTAATGCCGGAATGTTCGCCTTCGATACTGAAATTATCAACCAGAACACCCACAACAAATTGCTCGGATACTTGAACGAATATATGCAGCCATGTTTTGTAGATCAACCGATATTGAATATGATATTCTATAAAAAATGGCAGAAACTGCCACTTATTTATAATGTGCAAATGCATTTTGTTAAAAAAGCTTACAAAATCAGAAATATCAAGGGAACTGTTTTGCATTTTACCTGTAAGAACAAACCCTGGATTTCCGGCAGCAAATTTTGTGAAGAATGGCAGCAGAATTTAAAAAATTCAGAAAAAATTGATCTTTCAAAAAAAACTGAACAGAAAAATGAGAATAAATACAAAATATATTATTTGGTATCTATATACAAAATAAATCATGTCTTTTATTTGATAGACAAATTGATTGGAAAAATTGGTGGAAATATCCGGAAAAGACATCCAAAAATATACAACAATCTAAGAAAAATTATTTATGGAAAATAAAGAACCTAAAATCTCAGTGGTAATAACTGTTTACAATTCTGAATCAACATTAGTAAAATGTTTGGATTCTGTTTTGAATCAGAAATATTCCGATTTTGAATTAATTATTGTTAATAATAATTCCACTGATTCTACGCAAAAAATTATAGATGAATTCTCCAGAAGGCATACAAATATTGTTTATGCCTTCGAATCTGTTCAGAAAAGAGGTGCTGCACGAAATACTGGAGAAAAAAAAGCTTCAGGTAAAATTATTGCGATGACAGATGCAGACTGTATTGTACCGGAAAATTGGCTTGTGCAAATCTCAAAACCAATCATAGAAAACAATTACGATGCAGTTCAAGGATTTGAGAAAAATGCAAATGACAATTACTGGTCAAAAAACATCCAATATCAACACGAGCGACAAATTGAGTATTTGAAAAAACAGAAAGATGCTATCGGATTGATTGACACCAAAAATTTTGCGATATCTTATGAAGCTCTTAAATCAATTGGTTTCACCAATCCAAATTATAGCGGCAATGACACAGAACTTTCAATTCGATTTCAAAAAAGTGGATTTAGATTATTCTTCGATCCGAATATTATTGTAAAACATAATAATCCGTCTTCCATAAATGAAATTATCAGTAAGTTTTTTTTCAGAGCATTTTGTTGTACAAAAATAACCCATGATCATTATGACTATTTGAAGAATACCAGTTTTATAAAACAAACGAACCAGACTTTCTGGACCTGGATCAGATTTTTTCCTGGTTTATTGAAAACGTTAATTTTGCATGGACCATCATATACATATTTCGATTTTATTACTGGTCTTTCTTGGAGAATTGGCATTTTGTATGGTAAACTAAAACACAAACTGAAATGAAAATATTATATCTTACCTGTACACCGCACATCGTTCATAATCAATTTGCCAGAAGCATCGGTGCTGAAAAGCAAATTGTCCCATTCATCAAAATTGTTAAATTAGCAAATAATCATAATTTCTATAGAAAAATCTATCCATTACTTGCAGCTTTAGCAAGTTTCTTTATGAAGTTTGATGCAGATATCTTATTTGTCGAAGGAGCTGCTGTACTTTTTTTTTACCTGTTTTAAAATTGAGAAGCAAAAATCTTAAAATTATATATTTAGACGGAGACTTAACTCTTCTAAGAATCAGTAAAAGTTCCAAAAAAATATTTATGAAAGCTTTTCTGAAATCTATTGATGGAGTAATTTCGCTATCCAAAAAAAATAGAGAAATAGCATTAAGAATATTTAACGTTCCCGTATCTCTTGCCTTTCCATTTCCAAAAGATTTGGATAGATTAGATATAGAAAGAAAAAAATCAGGCTCTTTATATCGGTAGATTATCAAATGAAAAGAATATACAGAGGATGATAGATTTTGCAATCAACAGCAAGTATATCGAGAAATTGGTGATCTGCGGAACTGGACCTCTTAAAAAATATGTACTGCAAAAAGCTGAACATCCAAAAATCGAATATTTGGGATATGTAAAGGACATTTCTAAGCAATATTATAGCAACAGGTATCTTCTTCACTTCGCAGAATATGATACTTACCCATGTACAATATTAGAATCAGCTTTATGCGGATGTTTTCCAATTATCAATAAATCGATTGGAAATAGTTATTTATTTTCAGACAAATTTAAGCTAGAGAATTTAAAGGATGATAATGAAATAAATCAGAAGATATCATGGATTGAAGAAAATGAAAAGGAAGCTGAAAAGCTATTAACAGATACAGCAGGAAAAATAAAGTTTAAAGATGAAGCAATATCACATTTCCAAAAAACATTTTATGATTTGGTTAATCAAGTTTAATGATTTAAGTTTTTATTTGACTATTAAATCCCTTAACAGATTTATCAATATCAAAAAGAAAAATTGAGGGATGATGCATAAACATTTTGCAAATGTCGTCTGGGTTTATCTGGCAACTTTTCTGGTAATTCCCATTACTTATACTATTCGCATTATGTATGCGCAAAATTTATCTCTGGAAGATTTTGGAATCTTTTACGGGTTATTTGCTTTTTTCGCTTTCTTTGGTTTTTTTCGAGATTGGGGACTAAATAATGCAGTCATCTATTTTGCTAATAAATACACTTCCCAAAATAGGCCGGATAAGATCAAAACATTGTTCTGGTTCAACCAGATTTTTCAACTGATCCTTTCCATTTTCATCGGTATTTTATTGATACTTCTTAAGAATTATATAATAAATACTTTCTATCCAGTTGAAGACAATATTTCAAAGATTTTTTCTATTTTCATTTTGTATTGGATCGTATTTACCATCTACAATACCAATACTGTTTTCCTCACAATTTTCCAAAATCAGAAAGCAAATGCCTTCTTAAATTTTATTTACTTCGGACTTATCTTGATAGTTTCTGTATTTCTATTTAATTCAACATTTCAGAATTTTATCATTCCAACTTTTGCTTATCTTTTTAGTGCGATATTTTCCGTTATAATTTCAATGTTTTATATTTTGCATAAATACAAAGCAAAGCTCATTGTTCCTGCATTTTATAAACAAAAAGATCTTTTCTCAGAAGTTTTTGTCTTTGCCAGCTCAGTAATTTTGGCAGGTGTAGCAGGCACTTTAATGTCATCATCTGATAAAATAATAATACAATATTTCAAAAATGCTAATGTGGTCGCAATTTATTCTGTAGCATTTTCCACAGCAATTTTATTGACCATTTTTGTTGCCCCATTCCAAAAAGTTATTCAACCAATATTATCTGAAAAATGGCACAAGAAAGAAATTGCTGGAATTGAGTATATTGTGTCAGCAATTTTTAATAACTATTTGATGTTCATTTTGCCGTTGGTTCTGTCGTTTATTGTTTTTGCAGATAATTTCGTGCTGGCAGTTTATGGACAAGAATTCATTTCAGCAGCATTTATCATAAAAATCCTAGCAGTTGGTGTATTGATAATGACGATAAATAGTTTTATGAGTGTGATTTTATCATCACTTGGCAAGCCAAAGATCCTGAGCAAAGTTGTCGTCATCACTGCTGTATGTAATGTAATATTGAGTGTTTTTTTCATTATTTTCTGGGGAATTTTGGGAGTAGCACTTGCAACAGTACTTTCCTCAATTTTAAGATTGTATTTGTATTCCAGAGAAATTACTAAGATCATCAAAATTAATTTTGATATCTTAAATAATTTCAAGATCATCCTGTCTTCAGCTTTATTTTTAATCATTAGTTTCGTACTAAAATATACTATTTACAAAGTCTATGTTGATAAAGTCATGATCAATTTCTTCCTGAACTGCCTGATCATATTTGGGATAGCGGGAATTTTTTATGTAATTTCATTATTCTTATCAAAAACAATTACCATATTAAAAATCAATCAATTCAAAGAAATTGTATATGCAAATGAAAAAATAGATTATGAAAAATAAAAAAATAAATAAGAAAAAAACAAGTTTGATAGTTCAGTTTCTCCCCTTGTTGCTGATCGTCGTCGCAGCTATAATCGTTTATTCAAACAGTTTTGATTGTGCATTTCAATTTGATGATTCTGTTAACTTTGTTGAGAGAAAAATAATTCGAGATCTTGATAATTTCAAAGATCTCAGTTTATGGACAAATGTAAATTTCCGACCTTTGGCAATGTATTCTTTTGCACTAAATTATCATTGGGGAAAACTGGATGTAACTGGATTTCATGTTTTCAATTTAGTTATCCATATTTTGAGTGGATTGGTCGTATTCTTGTTTATTAAGAAAATCTTATATCTAGCACATTTTGCAAAGCAATCTTCAAAAGATACTACTTTAATTGCTTTATTCGTTTCATTGATTTTCACCCTGCATCCCATTCAAACACAATCAGTTACATACATCGTGCAAAGAATGACAGCACTTTCCGGATTATTTTATGTTTTAACTGTTTACTTCTATACAATTGGAAGAGAAAGACATGCGAAAAGTGGTTTTTCTCTGCAGGTATCAGCAATTTATTTATCCAGCTTTATTGCACTCATTTTATCTATCATGTCTAAACAGATTGCTGCAACAATTCCTTTAGCTCTCATTATGATAGAAGTTTGTTTTATTCGGAACAAAGAAGGTAAGATACAGAAAAAATATATTTCCATCTTCTTTTTAATTCTTCTGGCAGCATTTATAATTGTTGCATTTACAGGAAATCTACCGCGTGAAACTAATCAAATTTCACGTTTAGATTATTTAATTACGCAATTCCGAGTAATGGTTAAATATCTTCAACTTCTCATTCTGCCAATAAATCAAAATCTTGATCATGATGTCGATTTTTCAACCACTTTTTGGCGATTTCAGGAAATTGCAAGTTTGCTGCTGATAGCATTCTTGATATTTCTCAGCATATTTTTCTATAAAAAAAACAAACTGATCACATTTGGAATTGGTTGGTTTTTTATCACTCAAGCACTGGAATCAACTATCTTCCCCATTAGTGGAATGATGTATGAACATAGACTTTACCTGGCAACAATGGGTTTCAGTCTGTGTGCTGTAATTGCGATCTACAGTCTTTTCGGAAAAAAGCAAAAACATTTTATGTTGCTTTTGTTTATTATGATTTCTATTTCATATGGTTATGCAACATTCCAAAGAAATAAAGTCTGGAAAAGCCGCTATACACTCTGGTCTGATGTTGTAAGAAAATCACCAGATAAAGCACGCCCGAATTATAATATGGGTAATGTTTGGACTGATGCAAAACGCTATAAAATGGCTATAAAATATTATACGAAAGCTCTAAAAATTAAACCCGATTATGTTCAAGCTTACAACAATTTAGGTTCTGCCTGGAATCACTTGGGAGATACTGAAAAAGCAATTTCTATGTATGAAAAAGCTATTCAAATAAGTCCGAATCATCTGCAGGCATTGCAAAATCTGGGTGTTCTTAATTATAGAAAAAACGAATTGGAAGAAGCCAAACAGTATTATGAAAAATATAAAGAACTAAATCCTCAAAACGCTAAAGTTTTTAATGATCTTGGAATCATATATGCCCGACAGAAAAAGTATGGCAAGGCTGTTCAAAATTACACAAAAGCTCTTGAATTAGATTCACAGTTTACAAATCCAATGAAAAACCTGGGCATCATGTATTCACAGCTGGAAAAACTTGATCAAGCTAAAGAGATGTATGAGAAGGTATTGAAAGTAGAACCTCGAAATGCCAAAGTCTGGAATGACCTTGGAATTGTTTTCGCCAAAAAAAGTAATTTTTCCAAAGCAATTGAATGTTATCAAAAAGCTTTAGAGATTGAGCCAGACTTTGAAAATGCAACCAAAAATTTGAAGATTGCTGAACAATATCAGAAATTTAAGAAATAATGAAAATTTTATTTGTTTTAGATAATTATTTTCCTTACATTGGCGGAGCAGAAACACTTTTTAAAAAACTGGCTGAAGAATCAGCCAAAAAAGGAAATGAAGTCAAAGTTATCTGTCCCAGATCAATTTCCACATCAGCAAAGTATGAAATTTTGAATGAAGTCAGCATTATTCGTCTTGATATTGATAATCGATATCTTTACACGTTCTTATCTCTACCGACTATTATAAAAGAAGCAAAATGGGCAGATGTAGTTCACACAACCACCTATAATTCTGCACCAGCAGCTTGGATTGCCAGTAAGTTATCCGGGAAAAAGGTCATAATTACAGTTCATGAAATTCTGGGTAAATTGTGGTGGAAAAAGATGGATTATTTGAGTGGTTCTTTTCATTGGATATTCGAAAAAACCATCTTGAAATTGCATTTTGATAAATTTATCTCTGTATCCATTTATACCAAAAAATGTTTGTTGGAAAACAAAATTCCAGAAGAACAGATTTCTGTAATCTATCATGGAATTGATCATAAATTATTCAATCCTAAAATTGCTGATGGATCTGAAATTAGACAATCTCTGCAACTGAAAAACAATTTTGTATATTTGTTTTATGGCAGACCTGGAATCACCAAAGGACTTGAATATCTCATTCAAGCTGTTCCCAGGATCAAAGAAAAAGTTCCAGATTCCAAGTTACTCCTGTTATTGGGTAAAAAACCTGAAAATCGCTACAAATATATTTGTAATTTGATTGGAAAACTTGGTCTTGATAATGATATTATTATGCATGATTCGGTTTCGATTCAAGAACTACCAAATTATATTTCAGTAGCAGACTGCGTTGTAATTCCATCATTAAGTGAAGGTTTTGGATTTTGTGCAGCAGAAAGCTGTGCTCTCAAAAAACCTGTAATCGTTTCGAAAGCTGGTTCTCTTCCAGAAGTAGTTTCAGGCAAAGTTGTATGGGTTGAACCGGCTGATGAAAAATCTTTGGCAGAAGGAATCATTTCTTTTCATCAGGGGAAGTTTGCTGAAATTCCTGAAAGAAAATTCTTCTGGGAAGATGCAATAAACAAATATGTTGAAATTTACTCGAAAATATGAAAATTCTGATCATTGCCGATCCCATCGATGAACAATACGCTGGTGTTTATTATTATACCAGGAATCTGATAGAAAATTTACTTAAAATTGATAAAGAAAATGAATATGTTTTTTTGCATCTTAAGAAAAATTCATTTTTCAAAGATAAAAAGGAATACATCGTTCCAGGAACTCGCAAATTTCCTGGCTGTATGATCATTCGCAAGCTTTTATTCATTCCGTTTGCGATCAGAAAGATCAAACCGGACATTGTTTTTGAACCGGCTCATATCGGTCCTTTCAGTTTTTTCTATAAATGCAAAAAAATCGTTGTAATTCATGACCTTACCCCGATTTTATTCTCACATTATCATGTTGCATTCAGTGGGTTAATTCATAAAATATTTCTACCTTTAATTATCAGAAATGTAGATGGAATCGTCGTTCCTTCCCAATCAACAAAAGCTGATCTTATTAAACTTTTTAATGTTTCAAAACCAGTATCAGTTACAGATGAAGCTGCTGCAGAAAACTTCTATCCCAAAAGTGCAAACGAGATCAAACAAGTTAGGGAAAAATTTGAAATAGAAAAAGACTACATTATTGCTGTTGGTACTTTGGAACCACGTAAAAATTTGAAAATCGTTTTAGAAGTGTTTAGCAAAATAAAAACGGAATTTCAAGACATTCAGTTTGTAATTGTTGGTAAAAAAGGTTGGAAAATCAATCAGTTTCTGAAAGAAATTAAAAAAATTGAAAATGATATTATAGTTACCGGTTATGTTGATGATGGTGATCTTCCCAGATTATATTCCGGAGCTAGCGTAATGATTTTTCCCAGCATTTATGAAGGATTTGGATTGCCACCTCTGGAAGCAATGCAATGCGGTTGTCCGGTTGTGTGCTCAAATACATCCAGCCTGCCGGAAGTGTGTGGAGAAGCTGCTATTTTATTTGATCCTGAAAATCCTGAAGAACTGGAAGATGCTATGAAAATAGTGTTATCAGATAAAGATATAAGGAAGAAAATGAAAAAGAAAGGATTAGAACAATCCTCTAAATTTTCCTGGCAGAAATGTGCAGAAGAAACAATTAATTTTTTCCAGCAAATCAATAACAATGAGGCGTGATGCTAAAATTCATAAAACAAATTGCTCGCGAAGCCGATGATAATATTTACAAAGTCTTTAGAAAATATTTTTATTATACTGAAAGTAGAAAAAAATGGGAAATGAAAATTTACATGTAGTTGAGTTAAAACCAGAACAATATAATAATTGGGATATATTTGTCGAGGCTTCTCCTCAGGGAGATGTCTTTTGTTATTCTTGGTGGCTGAATGCAATTACAAAATCAAATTTCAAGATTATTGCCATTCTTAACTGCAACGAGATTCAAGCTGGAATTCCTTTAGCTTTTGATTTAAATGGCAAGATCAATGAACCTCCCCTTACACGTACTTTAGGACCACTTTTCATGAATGTTGAAAATATATCAGAATACAGAAAAATTATGCTTCATAGAAAATGGTTAAGTCTTTTGCTGGAAAATATTAACATTGATGATGTGATACAGTTTTGCACACATCAGAGTTTCACAGACTGGTTGCAATTTCGCTGGCATGGTTTTAAGCAGATGACACGTTATACGTATTTAATTGAAAATAATGGTGATAAAAAAGATTTATGGATCAACCTTTCCGGAGAAAAGAAAAGAGTTATCAAAAAAGCGAAAAGTAATGGTCTATATGTTGAGATCAGTGATAATCTGAAATCTTTTTATCATCTGGTTGAATTGACATATGAAAGACAGGGAATTAAGTTTAGATTTTCGCTTAGTGATTTTGAAAGATTGGATAATGAAATTGCAGGAAGAGATAAACGCAGGATCTTTCTTGTATATGATAAAAATGGAAATCTGCATGCCGGACTTTATGTGGTTTTTAATCATAAATCTGCCTATTATCTGTTATGTGGAAGCGATCCGAATTTCAGACATCTTGATGGAAATACACTTGCATTTTGGGAAGCAATGAATTATTTTCATGATAAAGTAAATTTTTCCAATTTTGGCGGATCTGATATTAAAAGAATTGAAAAATATTTAAGTGGATTCGGCGGCAAACTAACTCAGTATTTTCATATCTTTACAGAGCAGCCAAAAATTGTAGAGGTAATCAAAGAAGTGCCTGTGATAAAAGAAATCCCTGTTCAAACTGCACCAAAACCAAATGATAGTTGGAAATATCATTTTTATCATTTTATGCATCATTCTTACAGTCTTTTTGATATTCTAAGAAAAAAAGTAACAGGAAAGAAAAAATGAGTGTTAAAGTTTCTGTGATCTCAGCCTGTTACAATCATGGAATGTACATCACTGAAATGCTGGAATCTGTTTTGAACCAGACTTATAAGGATTTTGAAATAATCATTGTAAATGATGGTTCTACAGATAATACGAAAGAAATACTCAATGATTTAAAACACGATAAAATTAAAATTTATCATACTGAAAACTATGGTCCTGCGCATGCTAGAAATTATGCTATTCAAAGAGCTAAGGGTGAATACATTGTGAACTTAGATGCAGATGACAAAATTGCACCAACTTTTTTGGGGAAATGTGTTTCAGTAATGGATGCAAATCCAAAGGTGGGAATTGTTTACAGCGATGTAGTAATTTTTGGTGCAGAAAAAGGTCTTTTTGAGCTAAAAGAAGCAACAATCCAAAATATGTTGTACGAAAATCGAATTGTAGCAAATGCCTGTTTCCGAAGAACAGATTGGAAAAAAACATCAGGTTATTCAAGTGATTTAAAGTACGGTTTGGAGGATTATGATTTTTGGTTATCAATTATCGAGTTGAATAGAGAAATTATTAAAATTAACGAACAGCTTATGTTTTATAGAAGATACTCTGATGGAAATAAAAGCAGATGTGCAAGTAGAAAAGCTGATAATGATAAAATTAAGTATTCGATGATTAAAATTTTCGAAAGGCATGAAACCCTTTATAAAAAAAATCCAGAGATTTGGAGCTACTTCAATACTATTAGAAAAAACTATAATTTAACTTCAGAGTTCAATATTTCCAATCGAATGAATAGTTCATTTTCCAAACCAACGTTCACAATAATAACACCAACTTTTCGAAGACCGGAGCTATTAAGACGAGCTATTAAGAGTGTTCTGAACCAAACATTCACAAATTATGAACATATAGTTGTAGACGATGCTAATGATGATGAAACAGTAGAAGTAATTAGTGCATTCAATTCATCAAAAATTAAATATAACGCACATGATAAACAGCTGGGAGCAGCTTCAGCTTATAATACAGGTATAAAGATGAGTAAAGGAAATTACATCAATTTCTTGGATGATGATGATGAATATTTCCCTGAAATCTTGGAAAAAATACATTCTACATTTGAAAATTCGAAAGATAAAATCGGTTTTGTCTGGACCGGAATTATTAGGGTAAGAGACGGCGAAGAAAGTGAAAAGATTTTAGTTAAAATAAAATGGCCACAACGATTTAATGATATAGAAAAAGGCTTAACAGTATCAACGGCTATTGGAAATGGCTTTGGTTTAAGTGTCCGCAAAGAATGTGTCGAAAAAATCGGTTTATTTGATACATCACTGATTATAGGTGAAGATACTGATTTTATGATAAGGTTATCTAAGAACTTCAATTTCAGAACAGTTCCGGAAATTTTAGTAAAAATTCATCACGGACATTCTCAGCTTACAGAAGAAAAAAATATCAGAATAAAGTGGGAAAGTTACAAAAAGATTCTAAAAAGACATCGTAAATTTTTGTCTAGATTTTGGGATGTATATTATGTGCATCATAAGGTTTATACAAAATTATGTTTTCGGTTGAATGAAAAGAGAGCAGGTTTTGAAGCATTGTGGTGGTTGATAAGACTTTTTCCCAATAAACAGATTGCTTGGATAGTTTTTTTTAACTATCTTGTTAAAGGGAGAAATTTTGATTCCAGTACATTAAAAAAATAAGGATATTCCGAGTTTGAATTTGTTGATGTTAAATTTCAGCTCATTTTTTTCAATGACTTAATAAATATGAGAATGAGATGAGATCACTTTTTCTTTGCAATTAATAACGCAAAATGATTGGATAATTCTCCTAATTCAATCAGAAGCTGTTCAGTTTTGCATAAAAAATCGAGAACTTTTTCACTTTCTTTATCTTCTTTATGGAAATGACCAGCGATATTATGCAATATCAAGTGAAACATAGTTCCACCGATTTTATTGTGTTCAATAACGTCAAAATATCGATAAAGTGCAGGAATTATTGCTTCTGAGTTTATCGCTTCAGATGGATCAACTATTTCAACTTCTTTCGGATCAAAAAAACTTACTCTATTCAACAATTTATGAAAACTTTCTTTTGCCAATGATGTTCTATATCTTGGAGGTATTAAATTAAATACAGATTGTATGATCTTTTTTTCTCTTTGTGGGATATTAAATCGATTAGGACCGACATATTCATTTATGATGAGACAACCATTTCTTTTCATAGCTTTATTTACTTTCTTTAGTATGCTACCAATTTTTGAAATATGATGTAATGAAGAATTAAAAAAGATAGCATCATAATATTCACCTTGCAATTTCATTTTTTCTATATCTGCTACTAAATATTTTGTTCTTTCAAATCCGTTCTCAGCAGCAGCTTTACTGGCAATTTCTACATTTATAGGTGAGATATCCAATGCTTCAATGTTAAGGGAAGAATTCAATGAAGCAATATGTCTTTCCAATTCACCTTTACCACAACCCAGACTAAGTATTCTTCCAGTTAATTTCTTTTGGGAAAGATATTTATTAAAGACGTAATTTAACCAATGTAAATTTTCACATCCGTTTGTTGCCATTTTATTATAGTATCTTTGAATTAACGGATTTGCAAGCCAATAAATATCTTTGTTAAAACTATTTCTTGTTTTAGTATCAGACCAATGTTCAATGATTTTGCTTTTTTTCATTTCTATCTCGAATTTAAATAAATTTAGTACACAATATTATAATTATTCCGGCAAGCATAATATTCATGTTAGCTTTGATTAATATTCAGTTTATGAAAAATACTTCTCAAAATTTCCTTATCTCTTAGATTCATTATGGGTATTTCAAAAAATTTGTATAATAAAGAAGAGATAATAACAACAACAATAAAATAAATAAGAAATTTAAGAATTCCATCAATACCACCTTTGGGTAGAAAATTAAATTTTTTAACTTTTGCTACAATCCCTAGATTAATCAAATACATTGGAAGCCTCGAAATGGTGTTTTAACAAGCATGAATCTACTATGGCCAATAAGTACAATGATTATAGCCAAAGCTCGAATGATATCCAAGCTAAAAATTCTTTTCTGATCAGTAATATAAGTGTTTTTTATCATTTACTCGTTTATTTTGCTAAAATATTAGTCAAGGTTTCGAATATGATTTCTTTAAATTTATCCTGAGAAAATTCATCCTTAATTGTATTTAAAGCATTAATTTGAATTATATTCCATAACGATTCGTTTCTATATAATCGAACAACATTTTCTGCAAAACAGATTTTATCTATTTTAGAGGAAATTAGATGATAGTTGTTTTTCCAACCTAATTGGTTCACAAGTAATTCTGATGCAACAACAGGTATTCCAAATGAAGCAGCTTCATGGACTTTGTAGGGAATTCCAGCTGCAAATCTGGTTGGAGCCACAAAAATTCTACAATTATCATAGAAGGTTTTTAGATATTCCACTTTTCCATGAAATATAACTCCTTTACGGTTTAATCTATCTAATGAATTTGCGTTGCAAGAACCAATAATATGAAATTGGATTCCAGGTATTTTCTTTTTTACAAGAGGAAGTACTTTATTTATAAACCATTTTATCGAATCCACATTTGGTGAATTTTCAACATCTAGATTACCCACGAAAAGTAAATCTTTTCTGTGTTTAAAAACACTTTTTCCAGTTTGAATGTTTAGCATATGTCCAAGAACTTTCACATTATCATACCCAAAATTTATAAATTTATCTGAATCTTTTTCAGATACTGTAAAAATCAAATCCGCAATTTCACATAGTATGAACTCCTTTTCAATCATTTGGTCATTTTTGATGACATCTTTGCTTTCTCGGGACAATTTCCTCTGACCAATTTCTCGCTCGGAAAATATTGCTTCTGCATCATAGATAATCTTGTAATTGTTTTTGTGTTTTCGGAGTGAATCTTTTAGGGACCTCATGTTATGTGGTCTTGTAATCCAGATTATGTCATAGTATTTTTTTCTACTCTCTAAAAATTGATCAAATTTTTCGATACCATATTCAGATGCAATTTCGGTAAATGGGGAGATAGATTGATAGATTTCTTCTATATTCTCGATAAAAGGAGATGTGTTTGGATATATGGTAATCATATGACCAAGTTCTTCCAGAGTTTTTATAATACTGTATGATCTGGGATAACCAGCTCCGAATGAAGGGTGAGGTATCTTATCTTCGATATATAATATTTTTAGTTTATCTTTTTGTGAAGCTGCAAATCTTGCTTCTAAAATATTTGATGTATAAGTTTTAAAATGTAATTTCAGTTGATTAGAATGCTTTTTCCTGAATATTTTACTATTAATATTTTGTATTTGTAAAGCTTCATTTTTATTTGATGAAGCAAATTCAAAGTGACGTACTATTACATTTGGGTCATAAACAACATTATATCCATTCTCTTGAAGCCAGAGACAATAATCAGTTTCCTCATAATAGGCAGGTAAAAATTTTGTATCAAAACCTTTATGTTGCTTAATTAATTCTGTCTTAGTTAATAGGAATGCTCCCGAGCAATAATCTACAATTCTTTTAAAATTATATTCTGGTAAAAAAGGTGAATGCCCCCTACCATAACCAAGACATGTTCCATCTTGCCAAATAACTGAACCTGCTTCCTGTAAGTAGCCTTCAGGTAAAATCAGTTTTGCTCCAACTGCTCCGATTTCATTTTTTTGATTTAAACTTTTTAAAGCACTCTCCAAAGCATTACATTGAATTTCTGTATCATTATTCAAAAAAAGAACATTGGGAGTTGATACATATTGTAAAGCTTGGTTGCAGGCAGTAAGAAAGTGTTCATTTCTTTCATTGATAATCACTTTAGAAACTTCAATTTTTTTTAGCAATTCATGTGTTTCATCATTTGAATTATTATCTACTATGATAAGTTCCAATTTAAGATTTGAATTCTTCTTTATTGACTGAAGGCATGCCAAGGTTAATTCTGCTTTATTGTATAGAATAAGGATAATAGAAATTTCAGGCTCAAAACAAACAAAACTTAACTTTTCTTTATTGCTCAAAAACTCATTTAACGCTCTCGCTTTTTGCTCTAAGAAAATCTCTCTCTGAATTAAGGGATATAACTTGAATTTTTTATCTAATATTCTGCCTTCTTTTTGGCCGTATTTAATATAATGCAATAAGGGATTTATTCCTGATTCTTTTACATCTTCATAATCACCCAAATAAGAATTGCAGTTAAAAGATGGACCTGGATTTCTTCCTTCTATACCTCCATAAAGCATAAAATGTTTGAGAGGATCCATATTTGATTCTGCAACATCAGGATTATTTCTAAGATAATAATCTCTATCAAAATAACTGCTGTTCAGGGTCTTTTTTTTATTTAGTAGATAATTCAGAAATCTTAGAACTCTTTTCATTTTATAGTTGATTTATTTTCTGATAAATCACCTTCATAAATTTCAATTGAATGCAAAATATATTCTCCAGAACTCTTACCGGGCTCTAATCGAATTTTATCGAAATTTGTTGTATCATTATCTAATAAAAATCACTGCTGTCCAGTTAAAGACAGTATGAAATCGTGAAGACGCAGATTATAAGTGGGTAAAATGGCATAAAAAATATTTTTCGATTTGAAATCGTAAATTCATTTTTCACCTTGCTCCATGGAGGTGGAAAATGA
>JAIPJH010000067.1 GCA_021734245.1 Candidatus Cloacimonadota bacterium
TGCCTTTACTAACAATAGTCTCAAGTTCTTCATGTTCTGCCTTGCTTAGCGTCACTCTGTACTTTATCATAATCACCTCACTTTTGTGAGACAATTATTCTCATCCCTTACGACTTGTCAAGCTTGACATGACACTAGTATAATTGATGTCGGTCATAGTGTAGCATATTCAGTCTGTGAAACTTCTGATGGTGGGTATGCATTGACGGGTAAAAACTATGAAAATTATGATGTATTAGCTATAAAAACAGATTCATATGGTGATTCATTGTGGACAAGAACATTTGCTGGTTTAGGTGGTAATGATAAGGGTAATTGTGTTTTAGAAGATAATGAATCAAATATTATTATTGCAGGTGAATTGCATTATAGGGCTATTGACACATTTATAGCAAAAATTGACAATTCTGGTAACATTCTTTTCGAGCAAATTTTATCTGATTTAGCAGCCTGCTACACAATACAATTAGATCAAAATAATTTAATTGGTTATAGTTGGGGTGGTTCTCCAAATCAGAAAACAAGATTGTTTAAAGTTGATGATATTGGTGAAATAGTGTGGAATGAGCAACTCAACCATTGGCCATCTGTAGGCGATAAAAGCTTTGATGTTTTAGATAATGAAGGTTTTATATGTGCTGGCGAAGAATACTTAGGAGTTAACATATTCCTAAGTAAAACTGATTCAGCAGGTCAAATAACAGATTCAGAAGAAAATCTATATCCAATTCACGATAATTCGTTATCAAATTATCCCAACCCATTTAATCCTTCAACAACAATATATTTTGGAAAACTAGAGAACTACAATGATTATAAATTACAAATATACAACTCTAAAGGACAATTAATTAAGAAAATTTCGATTGATTGCAACAAACAATCAACAATCTGGGATGGTACAAACCAATTCAATAAAAAAGTTGGTTCAGGTATCTATTATTATCAATTAATATCGAAAAAAAACAGCTTAGGAACTGGAAAAATGTTAATGTTGAAATAAAGAGGCAAAGAGACAGAGAGGCAAAGAGACAAAGAGACAAAGAGGTAAAGAGGTAAAGATGCAAAGACGCAAAGACGCAAAGACGCAAAGATGCAGAGAGGTAAAGATGCAAAGAAATAACGATTCTTCGTCAATAGTCGCAAGAAGATTTCCGCAATATGACGATCATTGGTTATTAATCACTGGTCACTTGTCATTAGTAATTCGTAATTTCTCATTCTCCCAAAGTCACAAAGTCTCTCAATCACAAAGTCACAAAGTCTCTCAATCTCAAAGTCACAAAGTCTCTCAATCTCAAAGTCACAAAGTCTCTCAATCTCAAAGTCACAAAGTCTCTCAATCTCAAAGTCACAAAGTCTCTCAATCTCAAAGTCACAAAGTCTCTCAATCTCATCGTCTCAACTCTCATCTCTCACTTCTGTTCCTTTTCTGCTTTCTGCTTTTTGCTTTTGGCCTTTTTTCCCAAGAAACCTGGGAAAAAATATATCGACCATTTCAGCGCCCTAACTGGACGGATAGATATGAATTAGATGATGTTATAATTACTCAAGATGGTGGCTATGTAATAAGCGGGTCTTATGAATTGTTTGGACATGATCCCTGGGAATACGAGAATTGGGCTTTTCTTATGAAAACTGATTCTGATGGCAATCTGCTTTGGGCTGTTGACGATTCTCTGGAATATATGCTTAGCAATGGCTATAATATTGATTTTACTGAGCTGCAGGATGGTAGTTTGTTATCAATAGGTTTTTCAGCTTTTGGAGGTGGAGGTAACTATATGATAAAACGCGATTCAGAAGGTAATCGATTATGGTTAATCCCATATGATAATGATTTCGGTTTTTTTTCAATGAAAACAACTTCAGATGGAAATGTTATATTGGCTGGTAGTTCGAATAATAATGCGTCATTGAGGAAGATAGATCCAGATGGCAATACAATTTGGACTAGTATTATTGATGTCGGTCATAGTGTAGCATATTCAGTCTGTGAGACTTCTGATGGTGGGTATGCCATGACAGGGACTAATTATGAGGATTATGATGTATTGGTGATTAAAACAGATTCAAATGGAGATTCACTTTGGACAAGAACATTTGAGGGTTTAGATGGTCATGAAAGGGGCAATTGTATATTTGAAACGATAGATGGAAATATTATAGCAAGTGGTTATTTTCGTACTTCTTCATATGACCGATTTGGATTTGTAGCATCGATAACAACGGAAAATAATCTGCTTTTCTGTAATCAATATGAATATTGGAATATTAGAACTTGTATAGAGGACGATGATAGCAATTATGTTATCAACAGTGGTCATGCTCTATTAAAAACAAATGTTTATGGAGATACATTGTGGTGCACTGGTTATCCATATTGGGGTTATTATGGTGATAAATGTTTACAAAAGGTAGATTTAGGTTTTCTATACATTAGTAAGAATGACCAAGATTATATTCTTTTAACAAAAACAGATGAAAATGGTCAAGTTACTGATATTAGTCATAATGTATTGAAACAAACAACAATTGAATTAATCAACTTTCCCAATCCATTTAATCCTTCCACTACAATATCTTTTGGTAAACTAGATAGTTACAATGATTTTAAATTACAAATATACAACACTAAAGGACAATTGATTAAAGAAATTTCAATTGATTGCAACAAACAATCAATAATCTGGGATGGTACAAACCAATTCAACAAAAAAGTTGGTTCAGGTGTTTATTATTATCAGATAATATCGAATGAAAACAGGTTGGGATCAGGAAAAATGTTAATGTTGAAATAAAAAGAAAGTCATTCATTGAAAATAAATTATTTTTATTAGATAAAAACAAGTAACAAGAAACCAGCAACAAGTAACAATTTAAATTTTCTCATTTCTCATTTCACATTTCAAATCTTACCACAATCTTCCTCAACATCCAATCAAACAAAATCCCCACACTGCCCATCACTACAAAATAGATCAGCATTTGCGGATATTGCAGCAGGTAACGAAAATCCAGAAGTCGAAAACCCAATCCACTGTTCACTCCCAGCATTTCAGCGGCGATGATCACCGTCCAACCCAATCCCCAGATTATGCGAAATAAGTTGAGAAATCCTACAAAAGAAAGTGGCAGTTCCACAAATTTGAAAAGCTGAAACTGCGATGTACCCAGCACTTTTGCTTCATCTATAAATTCGTGCGGAATAGAATTAAATTGATCGGAAGCAGCTATAACGGTGGGGAAGAAGAGCGTGATGAACATGATGAAACTTACAGAAGCTTCTCCCAGTCCAAACCAGATAATAGCAAACGGCAGCCAGGCAAAAGGAGAAATATGACGAATAAAATTTATAGCAGGAAGAAAAAGTTGCCGACAAAATCTTAAGTAAAATATAAAGTAACCGCAGATTATTCCCATAATCCAGGCGACTAATGAAGTTAATAAAACTCGCAGAAATGAGATTACAAGATCAGTGATAAGAGCTTTGAAAGAAAATTGCAGTTCCTGCCAATCCTGCCAGTCAATTTTCAATGAAATTGACAGCAGTATCAGTAAAAGAAGAACAAAGATAATTCCCAGAAAATTTAGATTACGTTTCATTTAAAACTCCATTTCTTCGTCATTCTGACGTTATTCCCCTCTTGAGAGGGGTGCGACTTTAGTCGTGGGGTGTGTTCACGTTATTCTTACGGCTTCGTGCCACTTCGCCGGCACAGGTTGGAAGAATCTCTCTTTGCATTCACGAGAAGTAAAGCTGCAAGAATTCTCGCGAGATATTTCGAAAGCAAAGCTGCAAGAATCCTCAATATGACGATATTTTTTTTAAGCGGGAAACTTCTTCCGTCTTCGCAAAGCTTCGGCGGAAACAGTCGCCTGTAAAGCTATAAGAAACGTCAGGAAGACGCCTGATCAAGCTCCCCTTCGTAAGGGGAGAAGTCCCGAAGGGACAGAGGGGTTTTATATCGAGTTATCAATTATTCTACCTCCTTTTATCCCCCGTCCAAAGGGGGACTTTAACAATTTTCATCAAAAGAAGATTCTTGAAGATATTTGCTTCATTGCAAAACTTCAAAATAAACATCATCCGCCGAAACCGAATTCTCAATGTAACCTTTTTTTATCATCATTTCAATCGCTTTTTTTTCAAAATCTTTTCCTGCTTCAGCCAGATTCATGATGTATTTTGTATGATAGATCGATTGCCGGCTGATCTCTTCTGTCAGTCGAAAGTTGGTCTGGGCGACGTCAAAACCTACCTGTGGATTCAAGTTCATCTGATTGCAGCTTTCTTTCATTTGATTCAGGAAGTTTTTGATCTGAGTGGATTTATTATCGATAGCAGTTTGCGTAGCTGCAATATCGCAACAGGGATGTTTGGGAAAGTCATCGCTGTACCAATGTAAGATATGGAAATTCTCATCAAAATTAAAAATAGAAGGAACATAAAAACTAAGTGCATCGACAGCTTTGGAATTCAATGCTGCAGCCATTTCCATGGGAGTTCGAAAGTAAACCAGTTCAGGTTTTATCTGATAATTTTCTGTCAGCATTTCAGCAAAAATATCAAGAGTAGAAGCTCTTAAAACCCCAATTTTTTTTCCATCCAGATCAGAAATTTTTTGAATGTCTTTACGTGTGATAATTCCATCACTTTCTCTTTCCAAGAATGAGATGATTTTCACCTTTTTTCCTTGGGAAACATCCGACCAGATATAGGTGAAAGGCATGATCGCTACATCGATCTTTTCTGCGATCAAAGCTTCATTCGTTTCCCAACCAGAAGAAAATTTTTTGATTACAATATCTTTTCCTTTCAAAATCCCAAACTGCATTCCAAACTTGATTGGCAGATGATTTAATGATGGTGCGATTATTCCAACAACAAGTTTTTCTTTTTGGTTTGTACTGCAACTAAATAGCAAAACTGTGATTAGAATTGAAATAATTTTTTTCATGTATTTTCTCCTTTTTCCCGTCATTCTAACGTTTCTTGCACGTTGTTCAGCCAAAGATTGATAAATCTCGGGAAGAATTCCTCTTTTTATTCACGAGATAATATTTAGTAAACGATAAGCTCCCCTTCGTAAGGGGAGAAGTCCCGAAGGGACAGAGGGGTTTTATACTTTGCTTTCATCTTTTTCTAACCTCCTTTTTCCCCTTCCAAAGGGGGTCTTTTATATTTTCAATCAAATAATTTATCATGATAATTTTTTATTTCATCCCAAAATATAATAAAACCACCTCAACTATTCACTCCAATAATAAAAAAGCCACCCTAACCTCAAACAGTCAGGGTGGCTTTTAAAATCTCTAAGCCTAGAGCTTTACTGTATCTTTTTTTTTAATTTAATTCTTCGATAGTTTTCTTGATGATATTAATGCACTCCATCAATTCTTCTTCTGTAATCACCAAAGGTGGTGCAAAACGGATGATGTGTCCGTGAGTAGGTTTTGCCAGCAGTCCGTTTTCTTTCAGCTTCACACATACATCCCAGGCTTCGATGCCGTCTTTTGGTTTTATAACAACTGCATTAAGCAGTCCTTTTCCGCGAATAAGTTCGATCAAAGGTGAGTCGATTCGTGCAAGTTCAGCACGGAAAACCTTTCCCAGTTTCTCGGCTCTTTCTGTCAATTTCTCATCACGCACTACTTCCAGAGCTGCTTTTGCTACAGTGCAAGCCAGCGGGAATCCTCCAAATGTAGAACCGTGTTCTCCGGGTTTTATCACCAGCATGATCTCTTTGGAAGAAAGCACAGCAGAAACCGGCAGTACTCCACCCGAAATAGCTTTTCCCAAAATAACGATGTCAGGATGAACATTTTCCCATTCGCTGGCTAAAAGTCGGCCGGTTCGGGCAATTCCGGTTTGAACTTCGTCTGCTACAAAAAGCACGTTATGCTTTTTACAAAGATCAAAACAACTTTTCAGATAACCTTCATCAGGCACAAAAACACCTGCTTCACCCTGGATTGGTTCCACAATGAATGCCGCAACTTTATCACCCTTTTCTTCCAGAACTTTTTCCAGAGCCGAAACGTCATTATAGGGAATTTTTTCGATGCCGGGAAGGAACGGTCCAAAATTGCCGTAAGCATCTGGATCGGTGGAAGCAGAAACAATGGCAATCGTTCTGCCGTGAAAATTCTGTTCTGCAAAAATCAGGATTGCTTCATTTTCGGGAATGCTCTTCTTTTCGTAACCCCATTTACGGGAAAGCTTCATCGCTGTTTCCACTGCTTCGGCGCCGGTATTCATCGGCAGTACCATTTCATAACCAAAGAATTCTGTTACGAATTTTTCGTATTCTCCCAGTTTGTTGTTGAAGAAAGCTCTTGATGTAAGAGTGAGCTCTTCGGCCTGATCGGTGAGAGCTTTGATGATCTTGGGATGACAATGTCCCTGATTTACAGCCGAATAAGCAGATAGAAAATCGTAATATTCATTTCCTTCCGGATCCCACACTTTTGCGCCTTTACCTTTTGCCAGTACGACCGGTAGCGGATGATAGTTGTGAGCACCGTAAGTTTCTTCCAGTTCCATCGACTGCTGACTGCTGATGTTTCCATGAACTAATTTTTCACTCATACTTTTTTCTCCTAAAATATTATTATATTTACTGATACTGAATCAAATTTTGCAGTTTTAATGTCAAATGATTTCCCCGTTCCATTTCTCTGAAACGATTTGCTTGACACATCATACTGTCAATTTTCATTCAACAAAAAATAGAAAAGAATGAATATGAAGGCAGATTGGCAGAATACAGCAGTCGTTATTCCGATTTACAATTCGGAAGATTATTTGTATAAATTGTTTGAAAGGATATTCAACTATTTTCCCAGGGAACAGGTTTTTGCAGTTGATGATGCTTCGGAAGATAATTCTGCAAAAATCTGTGAAGAACACAAAGTAAATTTAATAAATATTTCCGAAAATACAGGCAAAGGAAATGCCTTACAGGAAGGCTTCAACAGAGCTTTTGATAAGGGATTTCTTTTTACTTTTTCCATCGATAGCGATCTGCAGCATAAACCCGAGGATTTTGAAGAATTCTTAAAAAAACAAAATGAAGAAGAAGCTGATCTGATAATTGGGAAAAGAGATTTCAGCCGAAATAAAATGCCACTCCCACGCATTGCCAGCAACGCCACAACCAGCAAAATCGTTTCCATCTTCACTCAGCAGAAAATATTAGATTCACAGAGTGGTTATCGACTTTATAATCTTGATTTTATTAAGGATTTCAAATTTAAAACAAAACGCTACCAATTTGAAACTGAAGTGATCATCAAAGTAGCCAAAGCTGGCGGATTGATAGATTTTGTACCTATTGACACAATTTACGATGGGCAGAAAAGCTATATTTCCCATCTGCGGGATATCAAAAATTTTGTAAATATTGTGCTGCATGAAACATTTAATGATGAAAACCAAACGGAGAATAAATGAGAATCTTACTGACAAATGACGACGGAATCGATGCTCCCGGCATCAAAACTTTAGAAAAAACGCTGAAGGAAAATGGACATGAAGTAATCGTTGTAGCACCCAGCAAAGAACAGAGTGCTACTTCACATTCTTTAACACTGCATGAACCGTTGCGAATTTATGAACGTGGCGAAAACAGATTCGCAGTTACAGGAAGCCCGGCAGATTGTGCCATAATTGCAGAACGGATCGTTCTAAAAGAAAAGAAAGTTGACCTGGTGATTTCCGGCATAAACGCCGGGCAAAATATGGGCGAAGACCTGCTTTATTCTGGAACAGTAGCAGCAGCTCTGGAAGCAATGTTCCTGGGATTCAAATCCATAGCAATTTCATTAGCTTCTTATAGCCAGCAGAAGTTTGAAACTGCGGCACATTTTATTAATGAATTTATCAAAAATGGGTTGCACGAAAACATTGAAGAAAGAGAGATCCTTAATATTAATGTTCCTAACCTGGAAATTGATGAGATAAAAGGAATTCGAATCACGGAGGTTGGGCATCGTAAATATCAGGATTTTGTGAAGGAACAGCTCGATCCGCGCGGTAGAAAAATTTATTGGATCGGTGGTGGGCCGCCTTGGTGGGATCGCACTGGTAATTCTGATTTCAAAGCAATTTCGGAAGGCTTTATTTCGATCACTCCAATTACTCCGACCTTTTGCCGAAAAGAAGCTTATCCTAAATTGGAAAAATGGCTGGATGATAATAAATAAACTATAGAAAATGATTCAAGTCCCCCTTTGAAAGGGGGAATAAAATTTGTTTGAGGAAAAATGAGATTTGATGATCAAAGAAAATTGATGGTGCAAAACCAACTCTTGCGCCGTGATATTACGGATGAAAATGTGCTAAAAGCATTTTCCAAAGTAGAACGACATCTTTTCGTGGAAGAAGATGCGCGGCATCTGGCTTACAACGATTCACCACTCAGTATCGGAAAAGGACAGACAATTTCGCAACCATACATCGTTGCCTTGATGATGCAGCTTCTCGATCTGGAACCTGATCACAAAGTGCTGGAAATTGGTACCGGTTCCGGCTATCAAACTGCACTTCTGGCAGAGATCGCGGAGGAAGTTTATACTGTGGAAAGAATTGATTTCCTGATCCGCAGGGCGGAAAAAATTTTAAAAGATCAAGGTTACGAAAATATTTATTACAAATCGGGTGACGGCACCAAAGGCTGGGAAGGCGGATTTCCAGTTTGCAAACAATTCGATCGAATTATCGTAGCAGCAGCAGCACCGCAGATTCCGGAAAGTTTAGCAGAGCAACTTAAAATAGGTGGAAAGCTGGTAATTCCTGCCGGACAAAGAAGTTTTCAGGAACTAATTTTACTGGAAAGAAAAGAAGATGGCTACGAAGAAACTCGACACGGTGGCTGCACATTCGTACCGCTGATCGGAGAGGAAGGCTGGCATGAATATTAGAATTTTTTTAATTTTTATTATTTTATTTTCCAGTTTCTCATTTTTGTTTGCTTCCGGCCTCAAAGATTCCATCAAAGCCAAAGTAGATAGCATAAATGTATCGGATGAAGTACGTGTTTTCCTGCTGGCTATGCTGCCGATCTTTGAACTGCGCGGTTCCATTCCCATGGGAATTCATTATTATCATCTTCCGTATTGGAAGGTAATTCCAATTTCATTAGCAGGAAATATGATACCGATCTTCTTCATTTTACTTTTCTTCGGTTTTATTACGAAAATTTGCTTCAAATTCAAATTTACCCGCAAAATTCTGGAAGCTGTCTTTCGACGAACCCGCAGTAAAAGCGAGATCATCGAAAAATATGAAGAAGTCGGCTTGATGATATTTGTAGCAATTCCACTGCCTGTTACCGGTGCCTGGACAGGTTCGCTGGCTGCCTATTTGATGGGACTTAGTTTCTGGAAATCGATTCTCTTCATTTTCCTGGGAGTTTTCATTGCCAGTGTTGTGGTCAGTTTTCTTACTTCTCTCAAATGGCTGGGAGCGATCATTGCCATTTTGGCTCTGAGTTATGTAATAATTAGTGGACATGTTAGAAAGAAAAAAAAGAAATTGAATAAGGTCAGTTGAGAGAAGGAGTTGGCGCGGAAGCTTCGTAAGGAGAGGACTGATCGAGACGATTATTAGAACTGGGCTGATTCAATCGAGACGATTGAACCAACTAATTTTTAGGAGGAATAATGAAGAAAACTTTTTTATGCTTTTTTATTTTAACTTCATGTTTATCACTTTTTGCAACTGATGTTTCCGGCAATCAATCCGGCACCTGGAATCTGGCGGGAAGTCCGTACAATATTGTAGGAGAAATCACCGTTCCAAATGGTGAAACATTAACAATCGAATCGGGTGTGGAAGTAATTGCGATGGGAAATTACAAATTGACTGCAGAAGGCAATATTATTGCTCAAGGTGCAGTTGGTGATACGATCAGATTTTATGGAAATGGTGGACTTGACTGGGGTGGAATCCGTCTGGAAGATGAAGTGAATGCCAGCACGATTTCTTATTGCCGAATTTCCAATACGGACGATACAAACGATTACGGAGTTCATTCTGTGAACAGTCCGGTTTATGTTTCATATTGTTTTATTGATGATCATCAGAAAGGTGTTCAGTTTTCAGCACTTTCATCCAACAATCCTTCCTACATGGAAATAACTCATTCCAAAATTACAAATATCCAGAAAAGTGGCATTACGATAGTGGATAATTCCAATGTGCTAATCGATAATTGTGAAGTTTCATATTGCGCTCTGGGTGGTTCTCCTTATGGAGCTGTGCAGCTTTCATTGCAAAGTAATTCACATTCCTGCAGTCCCACGATCACGAACAATTATATCCATCATAACTCGATGCAGGGTATAACTTTAGCAAATCTTTTCGGTTATGCAAATATGGAACCTTTTGTTGCTTATAACGAAGTTTGCTACAACTACACGGGAATTTATCTTTATGCTGGAAAGGGAACTTATACCTGGAATCATATTCATCACAATTTTGTGGAAAATAATGCTGATTCAGGTGCAGGCGTAATGCTTTATGGCAGCAGTGCTAATGCTGTTTTTACCTATAATGAGATCGATCATAATTATACCGGATTTTACTTAACTGCTGGAGCAACAGCAAACTTGGGAGATCTGAATAATGCTGATCCAGATGATGATGGTTACAACTGCATTTATGATAATCTTTTCTTTACTGGAGAGGAATTCACAGTTTACAATGCGAGTTCTGCCGATCTAACAGCCGAAAACACAGTTTGGGACGATGATCCACCCATTGACACAACAATAATCGATGGTAATGATAATGCTGCTTACGGAATTGTAGATTATGAACCGACACTTTCTCCTTTTGCACCACCAGCTGGAATTAATGCTGTTCTAAATAATGGCTTTGTGAATGTAACTGTTGAACCGGGAACAGCTTATCCAACATATAAAACACTTGAAGGATATAATTTGTATCGAGATGGTAGTTTTGTAGCTACAATGACATCGCTGTTCTATATTGACCCATTTCCTCCAACTCCAGGAACAACATGTACTTATGGTGCATCAATTATATATGAAGGTGGCTATGAATCGGTGATTGTAGATACAACAATCTACATTCCTCATATCTTAAATCCACCTCAAAATCCGTTCGTGTCACTTTTGGGATTATTCAGCTGGGAACCACCAGAACCGGGCAGTACTTCAAATTTATTATATTGCAAAGTTTTCCTTGATGGGACTTTGTTGGGTCCAACTTATTATTCACCTTATCAATTCACAGGATTAACTTCTGGGGATACATATTTTGCCGAAGTATCTGCAGTTTATGAAGATGGAGAATCTGTTGGGGTTGGAGTGCAGTTCTATTATCTTGGTGAAGAATATGAACCACCACAAAATGCTGGTTACGAAGTTTTCTCCGATCACATTAATCTCTACTGGGAAGAACCGAATCAATTCGTGGAAGAATATCACATTTATGTGGATGGCGTTTTACATACAACTACAGAATTATATTTTGATATTTATGACCTGATTCCAGGTCAGGTTTATGAAGTTGCCTTAACTGCTTTTTATATCGATCAAATTGAATCTGATCCAATTGTTTTCAATATTGCCTTTGTAGAAGGTGATGACATCCTGAATCTGGAAACAAAATTACTGGGAAACTATCCAAATCCGTTCAATCCAACCACAACAATTAGTTTTTCTGTAACGCAAACGTCTCCGTTTGCGAAGATAGAAATTTACAATCTAAAAGGTCAGAAAATAAAAACACTTACAGTCACAGAGTCTCAAAGTCCCAAAGTTTCAGTTGTCTGGGATGGAACAGACCAAAACAATAAACCAGTTTCCAGCGGAGTATATTTTTATCAGTTAAAAGCTGGAAATCAAATTTTTACAAAAAAAATGCTGATGATGAAGTGATTTTCACTTTCCGACAGCTTCTCTCTGCTTTTCTTGCAGAAGCTGTCGGAAAGTTTTTCTGCACCAATTAAACCTTTCCGAAACCAACCGGAAAAAATTGACGAGAGAAGTTTTCGGAAAGGAGTTTTTAGCTGTCGGAAAGTTATTCTGCACCAATTAGATCTTTCCGAAACCAACCGGAAAAAATTGACGAGAGAAGTTTTCGGAAAGGAGTTTTTAGCTGTCGGAAAGTTTTTCTGCACCAATTAGACCTTTCCGAAACCAACCGGAAAAAATTGACGAGAGAAGTTTTCGGAAAGGAGTTTTTAGCTGTCGGAAAGTTTTTCTGCACCAATTAAACCTTTCCGAAACCAACCGGAAAAAATTGACGAGAGAAGTTTTCGGAAAGGAGTTTTTAGCTGTCGGAAAGTTTTTCTGCACCAATTAGATCTTTCCGAAACCAACAAGTAAATTTGACGAGAGAAGTTTTCGGAAAGGAGTTTTTAGCTGTCGGAAAGTTTTTCTGCACCAATTAGACCTTTCCGAAACCAACAAGTAAATTTGACGAGAGAAGTTTTCGGAAAGCAAATACAAAACCTGTCGAAAATCCCGCTCTGATAGGTTGATTTATTTATTTTATTGACAGTGCACATAAAAAAACCGTTTTGGAATATATTTTATAGATATGGGAGTTTAGATGAGTTTATACGATAAGATTGATAATTTTACTCAAGCTAAAGAAATCATAGCTCTGGGTCACTATCCGTATTTCCGTAAGATAGAATCTGAACAGGACACGGAAGTAATATGTGATGGCAAACGTATGTTGATGATGGGTTCAAACAGCTATCTGGGACTTACAAATCATCCACGTGTAATTGAAGCAGCCAAAAAAGCAACCGATAAATATGGAACTGGTTGTGCCGGTTCTCGTTTTTTAAATGGTACTTTGGACATTCACTTGGAATTGGAAGATAAACTTGCCAAGTTTGTAGGAAAAGAAGCTTCGCTGGCTTTTGCTGCGGGTTATATGGCAAATCTGGGTGCTATCCAAGCAATGGTTCACAAGGATGAATTCATTGTAACAGATAAATTTGACCACGCTTCGATAATCGATGGCTGCAGCCTTTCCGGCGGTAAGATGCTGCGTTTCAATCATAATAATATGAAACATTTGGAAACAGTTCTACAAAAGCGTGTTTCAGGTGGGAATGCTCTTATTGTGGTGGATGGTATTTTTAGTATGGAAGGTGATATTGCCGATGTTCCGAACATTTGTAAAATTGCCAAAAAATATGATGCTAAAGTAATGGTGGACGAAGCTCATTCGCTGGGAGTTCTGCACGAAACAGGCGGAGGGGCTGCAATGGCTGCCGGCTGCATCGATGATGTAGATATTATAATGGGAACATTCAGTAAATCTCTGGCTTCTATTGGTGGTTTTATTGCTGCCAGCAATGAAGTAATCCATTATATGAAACATCATGCTCGACCACTTATCTTTAGTGCTTCGTTACCTCCTGCATCTGCTGCCAGTGTGCTGGAAGCTCTCAAAATTATGCAGGAAGAACCGGAAAGAATTCAGCAACTTTGGGACAACACAGACTACATGATGAAAAACTTTAAAGCAATGGGCTATAATACTGGAACTTCCTGTACTCCAGTAATTCCACTGCATGTTGGCGGCTTGATGAATGCTTTTAAAATGTGGAAACAACTGGATGAAGAAGGTGTTTTTATCAATCCTGTTGTTCCACCTGCTGTTCCGCCAAACGATACTCTTATCCGCACCAGTTTTATGGCTACACACACTCGCGATCAGCTGGATGAAGCTCTGGAAAAATTTGAGAAAATCGGAAAAAGAGTTGGTGTAATTTAATCATCAAAGTTCCTCGATGCTATGCATCGGATTTGCCAAATTTTCTCCCCCGTTTGAGAGGAGATGCCGAAGGCAGAGGGGTAAATAATAAAAAAATTAGACTCGCTGAGAAGTGAGTCTTTTTTTTATATAATTCCGAATTTTATCTACGCTAATTGGAACAAGTTGGATAATTTATTTTATTTGTTTTCGCAAAATCTTGGTAAAATCAAGATCATGGAAAAGTTTTTCTAACAATGTTCTAAAACCATAATTGACTATAATATTAAACGTTATAATATCTCAATTGTTTGGAATATTTAATGCATTTACTTAACACTGATAAATAAAAATGAATTTGGAGGATAAATGAAGAATATAATTTTAATTGGCTTATTATTGCTATCAATTATTTTAACAGCAATCCCGCAATCCATGGAGGATGCCAGGACAGCTGCTGATTCTTTCCTGATGCAGAGAGGTAAAAATGTGCTACTGGAAGATGCCTATTCTATATCTGAACGAGGTGAAAATATATACTACGTTTTCAACCTGGAACCAGATGGATTTGTGGCTGTAAGTGCTGATGATGACCTTGTACCGATAATTGCTTATTCTTTCCATCAAACCTTGGAAAATGAAGATCTGGAAGAAAATTATCTGCACCAAATGCTGAAAACGGATTTGAATATGAGATCAGAATATTATCGGCAAAATCCTGATGATGCTTTGGAAAATCAACAAAAATGGCAAAGTCTGTTAAATGGAGAACAGCGAGATAACCTGCGTTTCCAGCAATGGCCAGCTCCGGGAACTACCATTACAGATGGCTGGATCGATAAACAGTGGAATCAAAGCGGAGTTTACAACCAGATGTGTCCTCTTGATAATAGTGGTGGTCGTTCAGTTGTAGGTTGTGTGGCAACAGCGATGTCAATGATCATGGATTATCATGAGTATATTGGAAATCCTGTTTTTACAGATGCTGATGATTATGCTTCTGGATATTATAATCCGATCTATATTGACGACGAATGGGAAGAGCATGATTTTCCAGCATTTCCCGATTTGAATAATTATTTGCAGGACATTGCTGCTCATTATGCAGCCGGAATAATTTTGACAGCAGATGATAAAGCTGCTCTCAATTTTGCAGCTGGAGTTTCTGTGGAAATGAGTTACAGCTCAACTGGCTCCGGAACCTGGACTTCTCTGGTTCCCGATGCACTTTTGAATAAATTTGGTTATGACAGCGCCGAATATGTGGAGAATGAAGGAAGCTGGTTTTATGATATTTTAATAGATAATATGCAATCCATGCAGCCAACTGAGTTAACGATTTACCAAGCTGGTTTTGAAGGCGGACATGCCATAAACTGCGATGGTTATAACACAGATGATTATTATCATCTCAATTTTGGTTGGGGAACATCAAATAATACCTGCTGGTACACACTTCCTGCCGGAATGCCTTCTGGTTATTGTATTCTAACCGGAGCAGCTGTAAATATCGAAGGTGGAGAAGTTCCTGTAGCTGTTCAAGGTGATGTAGACGTTGATGGATGTTCACCGGAAGGGACTTATATCACTTTTGACGGTCCAAGATTTTATGAATGTTTTGTGGAAAATGCTGATGGAAGCTTTGATGTTCCGGCGATGACAGCGGGGACATACAATGTTACAGCAATTCTGCAGCAGCGTGCTTATTATCAGTGTCAGGAAGATGTCGTTATTGATGAGAATAATGATTTTATTCAGATCGATCTGGGTGAATTTGCCTATTTCACTGGTCATGTAAATGCTCCGATCTCTGCGGAAAATGCAGCTATAAGTTTTTACAAAAATGATGAATTAGTTTATTCAGGAACTGCTGATTCAAACGGAGATTACAGTATTCCGGAAGTTTTGCCGGGAACTTATCAGGTTACTGCAAGTTTAGGAAGTAATTATTTCTCAAGCAAAGAAGTTGTGGTTAGTCTTGATGATCAGACAGAAGATTTCGATCTGGCAGAATATCCTGGAAATATGGCAGTTTCTTTTGCTGGAGCTGATGCTGAAATTTGGAACTTGATTCCGAATTATACTCTAAGCTGCGGCATAAAACTTACGAATGAAGAACTCAGTGATCTGGGAAATGATGTTATTTCTGGCATTCGCTTCAAATCTCCCATCAATTCAGATGAAGGTGAATTGTATGCTCAAGTTTGGCTGGAAAATATCCTGGTCAGTGAAATGGAAATTCAAGATTTTAATTCTGGAGAGTGGCTGGATGTAGATCTGGAATCATTTGTTCCTGTAAATCCAGATCAGGATGTTCTGGTCGGTTACAAAATTACTTCCCCAACAGGTGCAATCGCCTATCGAGATAACGGACCAAGAATTACCGGAAAAGGCGCATTCTTCAATAATGGAAACTGGGTAGAGTTAGCAGCTAATAACGATTTTAATTTCTGTATTGAAGCGAAGATCATTACTCAGGAATATGGTTCTGTTACCGGTTTAGTTGTGTTAGATGGCGGGAGCGGAGAAATTTCTGATGCAATTATAAAAGCTGGAAAATACACAACACATCCTGGTACAAATGGTGTTTATTGGATAGATTTAAAAGCTGGTATTTATGATCTTTCAGCTCAACTAAATCATTATTTATCAGACTCAATTCTTGGATTGGAAGTGATCGAGAATTCTGTTCATTCAAACAATATATTTAACCTGGTTTATAATGTAGGAACAAATGAAAATACGTTAATTAGTACCACTAAGTTGATCGGCAATTATCCAAATCCTTTCAATCCTTCGACTACGATAAGCTTTTCTGTAACACAAACGTCCTCGTTTGTGAATCTTTCAGTATTCAACATCAAGGGTCAAAAAGTCAAAACTCTGGCAGATAAAGTGTTTCCTGCTGGAGAGCACGCTTTAGTCTGGAACGGAAAAGACCAAAACGATAAACCAGTTTCCAGCGGAATATATTATTATCAGCTGAAAGCTGGTAATAAAACTTATACGAACAAAATGCTTTTGATGAAATAGTATCAAATGACCATATGTGTTTTTAAAGAACTGCTTTACAAGCAGTTGCGTTAATGGATTTTTTTAGGCATTGTCCAAGAACAGACTTGCCGGCATGGCTCCGGAGGTTTTCAGCCGGAGCCGTTGC